>JBOHBY010001026.1:0-4161 GCA_050698635.1 Spirillospora sp. | reverse complement strand
GCCCTCGCCGGACGCGGTGGCCAGCCCCCGTTCGGTCAGCGTTCCCAGCAGCTCGCGGGCGTCGGCTTCGGGGACGTTCGCCAGCGCGGCGGCGGCAGCGGGCTCGATGTCGGCACTGGGATGCAGGCCCAGCAGCCTGAACAGCCGGGCCGCCGCCGGGCCGAGGTCCTGGTAGGAGTCCTCGAAGTTCGCGCGCACGTCGGATGTCCTCCCCGGACGCGCCCGGGTCCAACCGGACGTCAGCCGGGCTTGAGCGGGCCCGGCAGCAGCGCCTGTTCACGCAGTTGCAGCCGGTACGCGCGGACGTCCCACAGCGCCAGCGCCACCACCACGGCCGCCGTGCAGATGTGCAGGGCGAGCGGGGTGAGCGCGTCGGCGGTCAGCGCCGGGACGGCCAGCGCGCCGAGGCCGAGGAGCGTGACAAGCCTGGCGCGGGTGAACCCGCCGAACACGGCCCGTTTGAACAGCGCGTGCCCGGCGACGAACAGCGCGGGACCGCCGATCGCGACGACGGCGAACGCGGTGCTCACGTGCCCGCCAGGGTGCGCGAGGACCTTCTCGTCCGCGACCGCGCCGACGATGATGCCCGCGACCATGACGACGTGGGTGAAGGTGTAGGCGGACCGTCCGAGCCGTCCCGGGTCGGCGGACGAGGCGATCCGCTCGGCCGCCGCCTCCGCGGTGTGGTCGAAGTAGATCCACCAGAGCGCGACGGTGCCGACGAACGCCGACACGAACCCGGCCGCGATCTCCGCCGTCGGCGGGTGCGCGCCGAGCGTGGCGCCGGTGACCAGCACCGTCTCGCCGAGCGCGATGATCAGGAACAGCTGGCAGCGCTCGGCCATGTGCGCGCCGTCGATCGTCCACTCGGTGGTGCTGGACCGGCCGAGCAGCGGGGTCCGGTAGCCGTGCCACGGCGCGAGGCACTCCAGGACGACGGCCAGCAGCCACAGCCCCGTGCGGGCGTCGTGGCCGTCGACGAGTGCGCCGCCGATCCACAGCGCGCCCGGCACCGCGTGCCAGAACAGGATCCGCTGGAATCCGGCGCCCAGCTCCTCGTATCCCCAGGTGAGGACGACGACGACCAGCGTGCGGCCGACCTGGATCGTGACGTAGGCGCCGGCGAACCACATCGCCTTGTCGCCGAACGCGCCGGGCAGCATCGCCGCCATGAACAGCCCGGCGATCATCACGCCGACCAGCAGCAGCCGGACGACGGGATGGTCCGGGCTGAACCAGTTCGTCATCCAGCACGTGTACATCCACGCCCACCACACGGCGATCAGGAGCAGCATCGTGTCGGCGGCGCCGCGCAGCGTGAGGTGCTCCAGCAGCAGGTGCGAGAGCTGGGTGATCGCGAAGACGAAGACGAGGTCGAAGAACAGCTCGAAGAACGTGACCCGCGCGCCCTGTTCGCCGCGTTCGCGCAGCAGCGCGGTCACCCTGTGCGGACGGTCCGCGCCGGGTGCGGTGAAAGGCTCTGGCTGGTGCGCCGCTTCGGTCATGGGCGCTCCCGCTTCGTTCAGACGCGCTGGTTACCCGTCCGGGTGCTAGGGGTGGGCGTCGTCGCCGTCCGCCTGCGCGGTCCCGGACTTGTCGATCGTAGCGGCGTTCTCGGGGGGCGCCGCCTTCTTCGCGGCGGCCTTGGCGGCCTCGGCGCGCTCCCACTCCTGCTGCTTCAGGTCCGCTTCACGCGGCGCCTGGATCTTCTTCATCTGCTTGTTCATCGAGCGGATGAGGAACACCGTCGCGACGACCAGCCCGAGGAACACGGCGAAGCCCAGGAAACCCGGGCTGACCGTGTCGTTGTTCAGCGGCATCTACAGACACACCTTCTCCCGGACGCCGGCGAACAGGTCCTTCTCCGGCAGTTCGGTGTCGACCAGGGACCTGGCCAAATGGTAGTCCTCGGTCGGCCATGCCTCACGCTGGACGTCCATCGGGACGGCGAACCAGGACCCGTTGGGGTCGATCTGGGTGGCGTGGGCGAGCAGGGCGAGGTCGCGGGTCTCGAAGTGCTCGTCGCAGGGGACGCGGGTCGTGACGTCCCAGCTCGCGCGCTTCTCCTTCTTCTCCTCGAAGCCCTCCAGCCAGTCGGCGTACGGCGACTCCAGGCCGGCGTCCTCCATCGCGGCGTGCAGGGTGAGGATGCGCTCCTTGTTGAACGTCATGTGGTAGTAGAGCTTCAGCGGCTGCCACGGTTCGCCGGTGCCGGGGTAGCGCTCCGGGTCGCCCGCCGCCTCGAACGCCTCCACCGACACCTCGTGGCACTTCACGTGGTCGGGGTGCGGGTAGCCGCCCTTCTCGTCGTAGGTCAGCATCACGTGCGGCCGGAACTCGCGGACGGCGCGCACCAGCGGCTCGGACGCCGACTCCAGCGGCTCCAGCGCGAAGCAGCCCGCCGGCAGCGGCGGCAGCGGGTCGCCCTCGGGGAAGCCGGAGTCGACGAAGCCGAGCCAGCGCTGCTGGACGCCGAGGATCTCGCGGGCCCGCGCCATCTCCGCCTCGCGGACCTTGGCGATGTCGGCCTTGACCTCGGGACGGTCCATCGCCGGGTTCAGGATGTCGCCGCGCTCGCCGCCCGTGCAGGTGACGACGAGGACCTCGACGCCGTCGGCGACGTACTTGGCCATCGTGGCCGCGCCCTTGCTGGACTCGTCGTCGGGATGGGCGTGCACCGCCATGAGGCGCAGTGGCTCGCCGCCCTCGCCCGCCGCCGTCGCACCTTCAAGGACCTCCGTACCGTCAACGACCGCCGTACCGTCACTGACCGCCGTATCGTCACTGACCGTCGTATCGATGACCTCGGACACCTGGGGATCTCCTGTTCGGACCGTGATGAGCGGACCCCGGTTCGAGGCACGCGCGATGACAGACGAGAATTGTCCCTGACAACGTCCGTCCACCGCACGGAGATTCCCCGCCATGACGACGAGCGCGCCGGATCCAGAGTCTCCCGCGGAGCCCGCACAGTCCACCACCGAGTCCGGGCCGGGCACCGCCACGTCCCGCCGGGGTCGTGCCGGGCTCGTCGTCATCGGTGTCGTGGCGGCCCTGGCCGCGGGCGGCTTCGGGATCATCACGGCGTACGCGGGGCAGACGCCGGGCATCGTCGCGCAGACTGTCACGTACAAGATCACCGACACCTCGGTCGTGATCGACTACACGGTGGCCAAGAGCAAGGGCGACGAGGTGCGGTGCACGGTCGACGCGTTCGACGAGAAGTTCGTGGTCCTCGGCGCGAAGGAGGTCACCGTTCCCGCCGGAAAGTCCAGCGTGGAGGCGACGGAGACGCTCCAGACCCCCCGCCGTGCCAACGGCGCGCGGATCCACGAGTGCCGTTCCGTCTGACGATCCCGCCCCACCTGGGCGTTCGATACACCCGGTGAAGGCCGAATCACGATTGGCGGATTGCAGACGCCGAGTTCAGGGAACCTTTACCCGCACACAGCGGATAAGCTAGAGGTTTCACCTGGCCGCACTTCATGTCGATATGGCACCCGCTCCAGCGCGGGCGGGCGAGATCGCAACATGTGGATGAGGAGTACCCGTGACCGAGACCCGTGCTGACAACGTCACCTGGCTGACCCAGGAGGCGTACGACCGGCTCAGGACTGAACTTGAGCACCTGTCGGGCCCGGGCCGCATCGAGATCGCTCAGAAGATCGAGGCGGCGCGGGAGGAAGGCGACCTGCGCGAGAACGGCGGCTACCACGCGGCCAAGGAGGAACAGGGCAAGATCGAGGGCCGCATCCTCCAGCTCCAGGGCATCCTGGAGAACGCCCGCGTCGGCGAGGCGCCCCGCACCGAGGGCGTCGTCGGCCCCGGCATGACCGTCACGGTCTCCTTCGAGGGCGACGACGAGGAGGTGACGTTCCTGCTCGCCTCCCGCGAGGAGGTCGGCGCCCCCATCGACGTGTACTCCCCCAAGTCGCCGCTCGGCGCGGCGATCAACGGCAAGAAGGTCGGCGACAAGGCCACCTACAACCTCCCCAACGGCCGCGCCATGTCCGTCGAGATCCTCGACGCGACCCCGTACGGCGTCGGCTGAACCACCGGCCTGAACCACCGGCCTGAACCACCGGCACTGACCGACGGCTGAGGCCGGGCGAGCCCACCACGCCGCCCGGCCTCGACGCGTCTCCGCACCCTGCCCGGCCC
>JBOHBY010001025.1:0-1684 GCA_050698635.1 Spirillospora sp. | reverse complement strand
GCGCCCCGGACGGCGGCGGCTCCGGCGAGCCCGGGGACGGGCGGGAATGACGGTCACGCCGGTCCGCGCGGACGCGGGGCTCCGGCCGCCAGGACGCGACGGTGGGCTACGGCAGACGTTGCGCAGCAAGTACCTTCTGCGGCTGCTGGTGCGCAGGGAGCTGCGGGCCCGCTACAAGGGGTCCCTGCTGGGCCTCGGCTGGTCCTACGTGCGGCCGGCGGTGCACTTCGCCGTCTACTTCTACGTCATCGGCGTCTTCCTCGGCATGGACCAGCTGATCGAGCACTTCCCCGTCTACCTGTTCTCGGGCATGGTGCTGGTCAACCTGTTCACCGAGACGCTGCATTCGGCGACCCGCTCGGTGACCGGCAACGCCGCGCTCGTCCGGAAGGTGTTCCTGCCGAGGGAGCTGTTCCCGACGGCGTCGGCGCTGGTGTCGCTGGTGCACTTCCTTCCAGGACTGACGATCCTGCTGGGCGCGGCCCTCGCCAGCGGATGGCGGCCGTCGCCGGAGGGGTTCGCCGCGGCCCTGCTCGGGTTCACTATCATCACGGTCCTCGGGCTCGGGCTCGGGCTGCTGTGCGCGGCCGTCAACGTGTACTTCCGCGACCTGGAACAGGTCGTGGACATCCTCATGATCGTCATCACCTGGTCGGCGCCGATGATCTATCCCTGGACGCATGTCAGGGAGCAGGCGCCCGGCTGGGTCCTGGACGTGTACCTCGCCAACCCGCTCGTCAGCGCCGTCTCCCTCTTCCAGCGGGCCTTCTGGTTCCCCGGAACCCGCGGCGACTTCGCGTTCCCGCCCGACCTGTACGCCCGCGCGGGCATCTCCCTGGCCGTCAGCGCGCTGGTGTTCGCCGCGGGGCACGCGGCGTTCGCCCGCATGCAGAAGCGTTTCGCGCAGGAGCTGTAGCCGTGACTCCAGCCCCGACCCCCTCGATCGTCATCGACGGTGTCACGAAGAGCTTCACGTTGCGGCACGCGCACTCGATCAAGGAGATGAGCGTCCGCGCGTTGCGCCGGCAGAGCCTCTCGGACCGGTTCCGCGCCCTGGACGAGGTGAGCCTCACGATCAGGCAGGGCGAGACCGTCGCGCTGGTGGGCCTGAACGGGTCGGGCAAGAGCACGCTGCTCAAGCTCATCTCGGGGGTCATGCAGCCGGACGAGGGGTCGGTGCTCGTCCGGGGCCGCGTCGCCGGGCTGATCGACGTGGGCGCCGGGCTGCACCCGGAGCTGACCGGACGGGAGAACGTCTTCCTCAACGGTGCGATCCTCGGCATGTCCCAGGCGGAGATCACGCGGAAGTTCGACGCGATCGCGGAGTTCTCCGGCGTCGAGCGCTTCCTGGACGACCAGGTGAAGTTCTACTCGTCCGGAATGTTCATGCGGCTGGCGTTCTCGATCGCCGCGCACACCGAGCCGGACGTGTTCCTGATCGACGAGGTGCTGGCGGTCGGCGACCCGCCGTTCCGGGAGAAGTGCCTCGACCGCATCCGCGAGCTGCGCGGCGAGGGCCGCACGATGGTCATCGTCGCGCACGACATCCGGATGCTGGTCGGGCTCTGCGACCGCGGCGTCACGTTGCGCCAGGGCAGGGTGATCTTCGACGGGCCGACGGCGGAGGCCGGCCGACTGGTGCGCGAGGACCGCGAAGCCCGCGCCGCCGCCGCGGCGGGAACGG
>JBOHBY010001024.1:0-4399 GCA_050698635.1 Spirillospora sp. | reverse complement strand
GGTCGGGTTCGCGGACGGATCGGCACTCGGCTCACCGGACGGGTCCGCGGTCTGGCCGGCGGTCGGGTCCCCGGACGGAGACGGAGCCGCGCCGTGGCCGGCCGCGGCGGCGTTCGCGACGGGCGCCATCTGGCACACCGAGGAGGCAAGGGCGAGCGCCGGAATGATCACGGCGAAGGCTTTCTTCTTTCGTCCCATGGAAAGGTGCTCCCTTGTGCGGGGGTGGGATGTAGGTCAATGCAGGGCACGCCTGGGTACCAGGCCCGTGCTCTCCAGTAGCGACATGTGCGTGTTGACGAATTTCAGCGACCGTTCGGCGAACGCCCGGATCTCGGTGTTCTCGCTCTGCGCGCGAACGGTGGCGATGACGGAGAAGACCTTTCCGTGCGCGGCGCGCAGCCGCAGCACGAATGTCTTGTCATATTCGATTCCGTATTTTCCCGACAGCTCGCGCAGCCAGCTCTTCTGGCTCCCGTTGGGCTCGCTGGGAAGGAGCACGCCGAGCCGCTGGGCGGTGGCGCGGGTGTCGGCGTCCAGCTGCATGTGCTGCTGCATGATGATCTGGCCGACCTCCCGCACCCGAGGCTTGGAGGCCCGCTGCTGTGCCTGCTGACCTGCGGGTATCTCCCACAGGCCGGCCTGCCGGACGGCGACGAGCAGCTTCCTGTCGGCCGTGCTCAGCCGGCCCCAGCGGGTGTTGACCGTGCCGCCGAGGTTCGCCGCGCCGCTCGCGGGGACGCCGGTCGGGTAGATGACGACCGCGAACGCCGCCACGACGGCGCCCACCGCCGCCAGGACCAGCAGCACGCGGGCGGGCCCGAAGCGCCGCCGCCGGCGCGTCTCGGCGATTCCGTAGGATTTCCTCAAGGGATGCTCTTCCTCCTTTCGAGGATCTCTCGACGGACCCGGCACGGGTTCGGTGGAAGATACGCACCGGAGCGGGTCCGGGGTTCAACGGTGTCCATCCTTTTTTTGGTGTTTTCCGGCGGCCGGAATGGTCGCACGGAGTAGGCGGTCAACTGCGTCGCGACGATATTTCGGGGATGCCCGCGACGATGCGCAGCGCGAGGGCCGGGCACATCGCGACCGCCTTCTGCACGTCCTTCTCCATCCACGACGGAATGTCGGTGCCGAGCACGACCGGGAAGCCGTACCGGTCGAGCTGGATCAGTTCGGGGACGAGGTACGCGCACAGGCCGTGCCCGTCGCAGCGGCTCCAGTCGATCGCGACACGCCCCTCGGTGCCGTCCGGTATCGGCAGCGGCAGCACCCCGTAGGTCGACAGGCCGCAGCCGCCGCCCCACCGGTGCGCCTCGATGTCGGCGCCGAACGCCTCCATCGCCGACAGGACGAACCTGGCCGTCCCGTCCGGGTGGGTGCAGGCGCCGCGGCCCCGTCCGACGCCGGCGGCGCGGCGGACGTCCTCGACCGTCCCGCCGCCCTCGGTGAGGGAGTTCAGGGACCGGACGACGTCCGGCAGCCCGAGCCGGCACGGCCCGCACTGCCCGGCCGACTGCGCCGCCAGGTAGGCCGCGATCCGCGTGACCTCGCCGAGCGGGCAGGTGCCCCGCGTCAGCGGCAGGATGATCCCGGCGCCGACCGTCCCGCCGACCTGGCGCATCCCGGCGCGCGACAGCACGGCCCGCGCCACCCCGCCCGGGTCGAGCCACATCCCGTGGTAGCCGCCGACGAGCACGCCCGGCGACGGCGGCACCTGGCACTGGTCGAGGACGGCCCGCAGCGGGGTCCCGAGCGGCGCCTCCACGACCTGCGTGCCGCCGACCGTCAGCAGCGTCGTGCCGGGCTCGTCCTCCGTCCCGGCGGACGCGTACAGGTCGGGGCCGAGAGAGACGAGCACCGCGAGCTGCGCGAACGTCTCGGTGTTGGACAGCAGCGTCGGGTAGCCGTCCACCCCCGACTCGGACGCGCGGACCTTCACGCCCGGCGGGATCGGCGTCTCCCCGTTGATCGCGCGGATCACCGCGCCGCTCTCCCCGGAGATGAACCGCTCGGTCAGCCGGACGATCCGCGCGGGCATCCGCCGCTCCCTGATCGCGGCGCGGACCGAGCGGGCGGCCTGGTCGTCCTCGACGGCCACGACGATCCGCTGCGTGCCGAGCGCGGACGCGGCGATCTGCGCGCCGTCCAGGACCAGGTGCGGCGCCCGGCCGAGCAGGATCTTGTCCTTGGCGCTGCCGGGCTCGCCCTCGGCGCCGTTCACCACGACGACGACGTCCTCGCTGGAGCCGCGCGTGTCGCGTTTCTCGCCGGGCAGCAGCGGCGGCGGGTCGGTGGTCGGGTACTTCACCCGCGCCGCCACGGCCATCAGCTTGCGCGCGAACGGGAACCCGGCGCCGCCGCGTCCCCGCAGGTCGACCTGCTCGGACACCTGGACCAGCTCGTCCAGCCCCGGCGCGCGGAGCTTGCCGTGCACGGCGAGGTGCCGGTCGAGGTCCAGCCGGTCGAAGCGGTCGAACCCGAGCGTGAGCCGGGGCCCGCCGATGCCGGAGACGGTGACGGTCGAGGTCATCGCAGGGCCTCGGTGTCCCAGCCGCCCTGCCCGGTCAGCGGCATGCCGCGCGGGTCGGCGGCCGTGGCGCGCGAGTCGCCGTAGCCGTCACGGGCGGCCGCTGCCGCACGTGCCTCCTCGTGCTCCATGTCGGCCATGGCGCGCCGGTCGCGGCTGCGTCCGGCGCCGTCCGGCCGGGAGAACGCGTCGATCTCGTCGCCGGCGCGGGCCAGCTCCCTCGGCTTGACCAGCACCACGATCCGGGTGATCAGCGCGAGGACGACGAACACCACGCTCAGCACGTAGGAGAGCACCACCCACGACGCGGCGGCGCGCCCGGCGGTGAGCCCGTGCACGATCGCCACCGGCCACGACGCGTAGGCCAGGACGTGCATCGACCGCCACACCCACGCCTTGCCGCGCAGCGCGAACCGCGCCCGCAGCATCCCGGTGATCACGATGAGGAGCAGCAGGTCGGCCGCGATCGTGCCGAGCCCGACCGGCTCGGCGGACGGCACGACGATCCGGATCGGCGGCGCCAGCCCCGCCATCACCTTCACCGCCACGTGCGCGACCAGCATCGTCGTCGCGACCACGGCGGACGCGCGGTGCAGCGCCTGCGCGAGCACCCGGTGCCGGATCGCCAGGATCAGCCGCTCGGTCGCCAGCAGCCCGCTCATCACGGCGGTGGTGAGGGCGATGAGCGTGAAGACGCCGGCGTAGAAGTTGAGGAAGTACTGCACGTTCGCGACCGCGACGGCGCCCTGCGGGGTCGCCGCGCCGACGAGCACGAGCACCGCGCCGACGAGCACCACGCGCAGCACCCACCCGGGCACCGCGGGATCATCACTGTTGCGGATTCGCACCGATCGGACTCCTCTTCTGGATATCGGCCGCCGGGTCGGCGACCGCTCCGGTTCCGTCCACTGGCGGAATGCCAGGTGGCGGCGAGGCCGGCGGAGGGTCGTCCGCCGGGGGGACCGGGCCGAGGTTGGCCAGCAGCCCCCCGGGAAGCACTTGCAGGACGCCGCGTTCGGCGAAGCCAACCAGGGGCTTGGCACGCTCCCTGAACGTCCAGCCGCCGAGCCTGGCGCCTTCGAGCGGGACCGTTCCGCCGCCGCGTCGCACACCGAACGCGACCTCGGCGCGGGGCGCCGCGGCCCCGCCGCACGGCCGGACGGTGCCGGTGCGCCCGAGCGGGTCGCCCTGCTCGACGGCGGCGCCGTCACGCACCTTCGCCGGGACGTCCCGGACGCGGTAGTACGTGGTCGCGAGGCCGCTCGGATGGATCACGATGATCAACGCGTGCCCGGCCGGGTCGGCGCAGAAGCGGTACAGCCGCCCGCTCCCGGACGCGAGGACGCGCCCGTCGCCGCCGGAGAACGCCAGCGTCGCCAGCGGACGAGCGGACCCGTCCGTGGTCGTCATCGACCATGCCTCGCCGACCTTCCACGGCAGCATCAGCCGGTCCCCGGCACGGGTGCCGTTGACGAGCGAGGTCGCCCGCGCCTCCGCGACGGTCGCGTACCGGCGCAACGCCTTCGCCTCCGCCGCCGGCATCACGTTCGCCGGGACGGCGCCGAGCAGATCGCTGAACAGGCGCCCGCCGGACAGCCCGACCTGCCATTCGCGGCCCGTCCACCGCGCCGCGTAGAACGCGACCTCGGGGTTCGCTCCGCTGGACTCCGGGACGGGGATCGCGGTGGTGCCGAACACCCAGGTCTTGTCGTCGCTCGTCCGGGTGGCGCCCACGACCGGGTCTTTCGAGGGCGCGGCGCCGTAGGCCTGCCGGGCGGCGGCGCCGCGCTGCGCCAGCGTCAGCTTCCTGACCTGCGCGGCGAGCGTCCGCAGGCTCGGCCCTTCGGGCGCGGCCGGTCCGCCGCTCTGGCC
>JBOHBY010001023.1:0-2392 GCA_050698635.1 Spirillospora sp. | reverse complement strand
GCCCGGAAGCGCGTGACGTCGATCTCCCAGGAGGACTGTGGCGAGGCGTTGCGCACGGCGAGGACGTAGCCGCGGAACCGCGCGGTCTCATAGACGTATGCGAGCGTGGCCTCGAGATTCGCGCTTGCGAAGGCGATCTCGCCCGACCCTGAGCGGACGGTCGCGTCCGGCGGCACCTGGATCGACGGCACGCTCCTCGGCCCGATCCTCGACTCCTACCGGAAGACGGCCCGTCCGGCGGCGCACCGCGACGACCGGCTCGGCGCACTCACCGAACGCGAGCTCGACGTCCTGCGGCTGATGGCGCGCGGCGCGTCCAACCGGGAGATCGCCGACCGGCTGTTCCTCGCCGAGACGACGATCAAGACCCATATCGGCACGCTGTTCACCAAGCTCGGTGCCCGCGACCGGGCCGCGGCGATCGTGTTCGCCTACGACGCGGGCCTCGTCCAGCCGGTCACCGATCAGGGACGACGAAGGCTTCCGCGACCCGGGCGGTAGGGGGCGAGCGCCGGTGCCGGGCGGCCGTGGATCTCCTCGTCGATCAGCGCGGCGAGGTGGGGGCCGAGCGTGATGCCGCTGTGGGTGACGGCGGTGTAGAGGCCGGGCCGCTGCGGGCCGACGAGCGGGTAGCCGTCCACCGGCAGCGGACGGACGCATCGCCGCACCTCGGTGATTTCGGCCGTGCAGCCGGGAATGATCGTGCGCGCGCGGGCGAGGAGTTCGACGCCGGCCTCCCGGAGCCGTGCCGGGGAGGGCTGCTCGTCGGCGCCGGCGTCCAGGTCTTCGGGGGCCTCCAGGTTGAGGCCGCCGTGCTCGGCCGACCTGACCGACAGCCCGGGGGTATGAACGAGCCCGTTGACGACGCCCTCCGCCGCCGAGGTGAAGGCGACCAGGCACGGCGCCGCCGAGCCGGGCTCGGACGGATCGACCAGCGGGAGGGTGACACCGGCGGTGGCCAGGAGCGCGGGGCTGTGCCTTCCGGCCGCGCAGATCGTGACGTCGGCGTCCAGGTCGCGGCCGTCGTCGAGCCGCACGCCGGTGACGCGGTCGCCGTCGCCGTCGGTGTTGAGGGTGGCGGCGCGGTGGCCTGTGATGATGACGGCGCCTGCTTCGCGTGCGCGTCCGATCAAGGCTCGTGAGGCGGGGCCTCCATGCACGTAGCCCTCGCCGGGGTAGTGCGCGATGAGCGCGTCCTGCGGAGCCTGGATGTGCGGTTCGAGCCCGCGCAGCCTTTCGACGTCGATCAGTTCGGCGGCGTAGCCGAGGGCGGTTAGTTGGGCGACTCGTTCGGCCAGGTTGGTTTTCTCGTCGTGGGTGGACGTCCATGTGGTGTTGCCGGTGGGCCGGTACCACGGCGGGTCACCGAAACCGGCGGCCAGGTCGCGCCAGGTGGACATCGCCTCCGTCCGCAGCCGGTGGTAGGCCGGGTCCTCGGGGTCGTTGGCGTTGAACCAGGCGTAGCTGGTGCCGGACGTCCCGGCGCCGGGCTCGTCCGCCTCGACCACCGTGACCTCGTCGGAACGCGGGCCGCCGCCGGGTGCCGGACGGGTGAGCCGGTCCGCCAGTGCGGCCCCGATGATCCCCGCGCCCACGACCAGTATCCGCATGCCTTCGAGAATGACAGCGGCGGCGCGGCTTGGCGAGAACGGTTCACTCGGCGCCGACGGAGCGCGCCACGGCGCGGAGTTCGTCGTCGGTGAGCAGCCGTCCCAGCCTGTCCAGTTCCGCGTGGCAGCGCTCCACGATCGCCGGGACCAGCGCCGGGTCGACCTCGACGCCGAGATGGCGCAGGGCGGCGGCGGTCACGAGGGGGCCGCTCTGCGCGGTCAGCGGGATGCGGCGTTCGTTGCCGAACAGGGCCGGTTCGACGCAGTTGTGCATCAGCGGATCGACGTCGGCCTCCACGACGACCCAGTCGCCGCCGCCCCAGCTGAACGCGTCCGGGCCGGTGATCGGCTGGTTGACGGCCGGTGCGCGGCCCGTCAGCTCCGCGCCCGCGCGCGACAGGCCGGTCAGCGCGTCGAGCCGGATGCCCGTGCTCACGCCGTAGAGCGCCTCGAACGCGGCGGCGGTCGCGGCGAGATCGGCGTTGCCGGGGCCGCCGCAGTACCCGTTCACCGACGACTCGACGACCGTGGCCCCGGCCCGCGCGGCGGACACGGCGTTCGCGACGCCGAGGCCGAACGTGTTGTGCGGGTGCAGGCCGACCTCGACGTTCGGCGCGGCGGCCTGGGTGGTCTGGACGAGCCGTCCGAACGCCTCTGGGCCGACCGCCCCAGGACCGTCGAACAGGGTGATCTCGTGCGCGCCCGCCTCGGCCATGGTCGACGCGGTCCCGGCCAGCTCCTCCTCGGTCAGGAAGGACACCATCGTGAACGCGACCGCGACC
>JBOHBY010001022.1:0-3682 GCA_050698635.1 Spirillospora sp. | reverse complement strand
GAATCGGGATGTCGATAGGTGAAAGTCACAGGCGGGCGGTGAAGAGGCCCTCGTCGGTGGCGGTCAGGAGTGTGCCGTCCGGCGTGAGGGCGAAGTCGTTCACCGGGGCGGGGATTTTGATGTCGTGGGAGGGGGTGGGGGTCGCGGCGTCCCAGGCCAGGATCGTGCAGGGGTCGCCCTCCAGTCCGGCGGCGACGAGCAGGCGTCCGGGCCCGGACGCGGTGGCCGCCAAGCGGTCGCAGGGGGCGGGGGTCGTGAGGGCGGTGAGGCGTTCGCCGTCCAGGCCCCGGACGTGCAGCGCGTCCCCCGCCGGGTGGACGAAGACCAGGCCGTGTGGTGACGGTGCCAGCACCGCGCGGGCGGACGGGACGGTGACGACCTCCTCACCGCGTTCGACGTCCAGGACGACGGTGTCCACGGCGCCGGTCAAGGCGATCAGGGGGCCGGTCGCCGGGGTGGCGTGCAGGGCCGAGCGGTCGATGGCCGTGCGGTGGCCTAGCCAGAGGGCGAACTCGGCCAGGCGGTCGCCGGTCATGGCGTCCCAGACGACGGTCTCGGCGTCGCTGGCGGGGCCGAAGATCGCGACGACGGCGGCGCGGCCGGTGTGGACGGCCAGGCCGAGCAGGTCGGGCTGGCCTTCGAGGACCAGTTCGCGGCCGGTCCGGACGTCCTGGACGTGGACGCGGTCGCGGTGCGTCCAGGCGACGGTCGGTGATCCGGTGGGGCAGCCGAACGTCCACTCGGCGCGTTCGGCGGGGAAGTCGGGGACCGGCGAACCGACCGCCGCGCCAGACGCGACGTCCCATCCCTGGCCGGTGTTCGCGCCATGGGCCGTGCGGGACGTGAACGCCAGGGGCGGTCCGTCGGCGGTGGCGGCGACGCCGTCGAACGGCCCGTCCGCCAGCGGGGTCGCCCGCACGCTTTCCGGCATGCGAGGGAGGTTAGGGCACCGGACTTAGATCGTTCCGCGAACTGGCGAAACCGTGCCGATCCGGTATGCCGCCGCTATCCGACCGGTTTGGGCTAGGTTCGTGCGCCGTGGAACCCGTTGATCTCACCCCTGTCGAGCGACGCGTCTGGCGGGCGTTCCCGACCGGAACACCGGTCGACGTCCGCGACGGCACCGACGACGACCCCGAGAACGGAGGCGGCTGGGGCCGCGCGCGCACGGTACGGGCCGAGGTGCTCCGCAAGCTGCTGCTGAGACCGCCGGTGGACGACGACGTCGCGGCCCTCCGGGTGACGGGCGCCCGCATCACGGGCGTGCTGAATCTCCAGCACGCGACCGTGGCGCATCCCGTCCGGCTGATGGCGTGCCGTTTCGACGAGACGCCGGTGCTGTACGGCGCGCGGGTCCGGCAGATGAATCTGAGCGAGTCGTACCTGCCCGGGTTGTTCGCGGCGACGCTGAAGGTGGACGGGGTCCTGCGCATCACCGGCTGCCGTATTCCGGGACGGGTCCATCTGGGCGGGGCCCGGCTTTCGGGCGCGTTCTTCCTGGATCGGGCGCGGCTCGGGACCGATGGGGAGACGGAGGGGACCCTGCACCTCAACCACTCCGTCATCGAGGACGACGTGTGGGGCGTCGGCCTGAACGTGCGCGGCGGGGTCCGGCTGGCCGGGGCGTCGGTGTCGGGCGTGGTGAACCTCGAAGGCGCCGTGGTGAGCGATCCCGGCGGGCTCGCGCTGGACGCCGCGAACCTCACCGTCGGATCGGACGTGAACGCCACGCGGGGACGCTTCGCCGGGGAGGTCAACGTGCGCGGCGCGACGATCCCCGGGCTGCTCGTCCTGACGGAGGCGCGGCTGTCGTCGCTGCGCGCGACCAGCGCCGCGATCGGGGAGGTGTGGCTTCGCGAAGGCAGGGTCGACGGTGAGGCCAACCTGCTCCGGGGCCGGTTCGGCCTGCTGCACGTCCCGCCGGGCGCGCTGGGCGGCGAGGTGTGGCTGGACGGTCTGACCTACGCCTCGCTCACCCCGCGGCTACCGGCGAAGGTCCGGATCGCGCTGCTCGAACGGGACGCGGAGGGGTTCGTCCCGCACGCGTACGAGCAGCTCGCCGCCTCCTACCGGCAGGCGGGGGACGACAGGGCGGCGCGGAACGTCCAGCTGGCCAAGCAGCGCCGGTACCGTTCGACGCGCCCCTTGTACGCGCGGATGTGGGGCTACTTGCAGGACGTGACGGTCGGGTACGGGTTCCGTCCGGTGTGGGCGGCGGCGTGGCTGGCGGGGCTGCTGGCGATCGGCACGATCGTGTTCGGGCTCGACCACCCCGAGCCGCTGAAGGACACCGAGCATCCCGCGTTCAACGCGCCCTTCTACACCCTCGACCTGCTGCTGCCCATCATCGACTTCGGGCAGGAGAAGGCGTTCAAGGCCGCGGGCTGGCACCAGTGGCTCGCCTACACGCTGATCGCCACCGGCTGGGTGCTGGCGACGACGATCGCGGCCGGTGTCACGCGGACCCTCAGCCGCCAGTGACCGCGTCCGACCGGCGTTGCGCCCCGTGCACGGCGAGGAGGTGCTTGATGAGCGTGGTCAGGACCTCCTTCCCGGACGCCCGGTCGCGGGCGTCGCAGAACACGACCGGCGGCCCCTCGCCGAGGTCGAGCGCTTCCCGGACCTCCTCGGCGGTGTAGTCGTAGCCGTCGTCGAAGTGGTTCACGGCGACGACGAACGGCAGGCCGCGGTTCTCGAAGTAGTCGACGGCGGGGAAGCAGTCGGTGAGGCGGCGCGTGTCGGCGAGGACGACGGCGCCGAGCGCGCCGTAGGACAGCTCGTCCCACATGAACCAGAAGCGGTCCTGGCCTGGCGTGCCGAACAGGTACAGGACGAGCCCGGCGCGGATCGTGATGCGGCCGAAGTCCATCGCGACCGTGGTGGTGGTCTTGCGTTCGACGCCGCCGGTGTCGTCGATCCCGGCGCCGCGGTCGGTGAGCAGCTCCTCGGTCTGGAGTGGGCGGATCTCGCTGACGGCACCGACCAGCGTCGTCTTGCCGACGCCGAACCCTCCGGCGACGAGGACCTTCACGGCGACCGGTGGCGGGGGCGGCGTGGCCGCGACGACCGATCCCGGCCCGGTTCCGGGCTCGGGTCTCGGCTCGGATCCGGGCTCGGGTCTGGCGCGCTCAGAGCGCTTGGAGGCCATCGAGCACCTCCTTCAGCAGGCGTTCCTTGGAGAGCGCGCTCTCCGGCGGGGGGCGGGTGGCGGTGATCAGGCGATGGTGCAGCAGATCGCCGAGCAGGACGCGGACGACGACGAGCGGCAGCCCCAGCCGTGCGGCGATCTCGGCGACGGGCTGCGGTTGCAGGCACATCTCCAGGATGTCGAGGTGCTCGGGCCCGATGCCGGGCGAGCCCGACCGGGGCCGCGCCGCCGTCGAGATGATGGTGATCATGTCGAAGGGCTCGCCCGTCGCGGGCCTGGCCCGGCCGCGCGTCAGGGCGTAGGACCGGACGATCGGCCCCGCCTCCTCATCGAGCCATTCGGCCCCAGGACCGGTCATGGCCCGTCACGAGTCCTCGTTGTTGTCCAGGATCTCGGCGCGGCCGCGCCGTGTGCCCTGCTGGATGGAGGACATCATCGACCTCAGCTCCTCGGGCGTCCGGCGGGGCCGCTCCCCCTCCGCCCCGGTGGCGGCGTCGTCCGGGACGGGCGCGGACAGGGGCACGGGCTCGGCGG
>JBOHBY010001021.1:0-1994 GCA_050698635.1 Spirillospora sp. | reverse complement strand
CGTCGAGCCCGAGCTCGCCGAGCACGGCGGCGTACTCGTCGACCCGGTCGCGCAGCTCGCCGTAGGAGACGACGCACGGCTCGCCGCCGGGGCCCGCGGCCTCGACGACGGCGGGCGCGCCGGGGTCGGCGTCCGCGCCCTCCATCATGAATCCATAAAGGTTGTCGACCGAACTCCGTACGCGAGCCGGTGCTGTCATCACGCTCATTAGAGTCACCTTTGATATCGCGGACCGCGGTCCAGGGCCGCGGGGTTCGGCTGCTGGAAACACGCCTATCACGAGGGAATCAGGCCGGTCGGGCTTCTGCGACCCTTATGGCGCCACCTAGGGGGGCCTAGGGGGTTTTGCGGATGTGCGCGGACCGGCCAGACTCGGATTTATGGACACCGCGATCGTCTTTCCCGCGATCAAACCGTTCGACTTCGCGGACGTGGCCAGGTTCCTGTTGCTGAACCCGGCCGCGCGCCGCCTTGTGGCGCGGGCCGACGAGACGCTGGGATACTCGCTGATCGACCGTTTCCGGGACGGCTCGGAACCCTACTCCGAAGCGGCCCGCGTCGCGTTCATGGTGACCTGCCTGGCGCTGGCGGAATGGGCCGGGGACGAGCTCGGCGCCGACCCGGACATCTGCGCCGGGCCGAGCTTCGGCGGGACGCCCGCGGCGGTCCACGCGGGCTCGCTCGACTTCTGCGACGCGGTCAGGGTGACCGCCGGGTGGGGCCGCCGCACGGCGGACTACTTCGCCCGCGAGCACCGCGACGTCGTCACGCAGTCGTTCGCCCGCGTCCCCGAGGACCGGCTCGCCGAGGTGCTCCTCGACCTGGACGAGCAGGGCGGCTGGTACGACGTCGCGTGCCACGTCGACGACGACTTCCACATGCTGTCGGTGCACGAGCACCGGCTGGACTGGCTGAAGGAGCGGCTCCGCGCGGCGGGTGGCCTGCCCCTCTACACGATGCGTCCGCCGATGCACTCGGCCGCGTTCGGTCCGCTGCGCGACACCATCGAGCGGGAGGTGTTCGACGGCGTCACGTTCGCCGACCCGGCACTGCCGGTCGTCTGCGACCACGACGGGAAGGTGCTGCGCTCCGCCGAGGAAGTGCGGACGATGCTCCTGGACGCCGTCGTCCGCCCGGTGTGGTGGCCGGCGGTCGTCCGGACGCTGCGCGAGGCGGGCGTCCGCACCGTCCACGTGTCGGGCCCGGACGACCTGTGGGGCCGGGTGCGTTGCACGACCGACAATTTCGAGGTCGTCCCGCTGAAACCGGAAACGGCGCTGCGGCCGCGCCGCCGGGACCCGGTCACATGAAAGTCGCGGCGGCCGGCCCGCATTGCCCGCATGATTCAGGAAGCCTTCTCCGTCTTCTCCATCATGGCGGAGAGGGTCTGCCAGAGCACGGCGGGGGTCTCGAAGTTCGCCATGTCGAGCGCGTCGTCGACGAACCGCACCGAATAGGTCTTCTCGAGCGACGACAGCAATTCGACGGCGCCGATCGAGTCCATCCCGAAGTCGCGCAGGCTGAGGTCCTCACCGACGCTTTCTCCGGGCTGGAGGAACGGCAGCCTCGCGCGCAGAATTTCCTCGAACCGCGGGTCCCACATGATGGCTCCTGAAACATGTCGACGCTCGGGCAACGACCGTTGCCGCGCTCAACGCTAAGCAGCCGCCCGCGCCGCGGACAACCCTTATCGACCCCTCTCCCAGGACCTGGAATGAACGACGTTCCCGAGCACGCTCTGCACGCGCGGTTCCTGCGCGGCCTGGCCGTCTCGCCCGGCCGTCCGGCGATCCGCACCGACACCGACACCGTGACGTACGAGGAGCTCCACGAGCTGGCGCTGGCCTGGGCGGGTGCGCTGCTGGCCGGTCCGGCGGGGCCGCCCGCGACGGTCGGGGTGCTGGCCGCCAAGAACCGCACCGCCTACGCGGGGCTGCTCGCCGCGCTCTACACCGGCGCGGCCGTCGTGCCGCTGAGCCCGGACTTCCCGGCCG
>JBOHBY010001020.1:0-2058 GCA_050698635.1 Spirillospora sp. | reverse complement strand
TCCCCGGACGGTGCGCGGTGGGCGCCCGCGAAACTCCCGTCCGGCCTCGCGACCGGTCCGCTCACCGAGGTCGCCGTCCACGGCGACGTCCTGGTCGCGATCGGCACCGGCTCCGCGGTGCTGGCCTCGGCCGACGGCGGAACGACCTGGACCCCGCAGGTCCTCGGCGCGGACGTCACCGCCACCGCCGTCACCGCGACGCCGAACGGGTTCGTCGTGGCGGCGAGCACCTCGAAGGGGGACGGGGCCGTCCTCGCCTCAGCGGACGGCGTCACGTGGAGCCGCCTTCAGGTCCCCGGCCTGTCCGGGCCAGGCGACCAGCGGTTCACCGCGCTGACCTCGCTCGACTCCGCCGTCATCGCCACCGGGACGACGTCCGGCGCCCGCGCCGAGAGCCCGGTCCTCTGGCGCGCGCCCGTCCCGAAGTAGGGGGGTCAGCCGTTGCAGCCGCAGGAGCAGCCCTTCGGGCACGAGCAGCCGCCGCCATGTCCACAACTACAGTCTTTTTTCGTCATGGGCGAAAAGTAACCTCTGCCGTACTTTGCGGTCTATGACCGGGGTGTGACGGGGGGCTGTCGTGCAGGACACCGGCGGTCAGGGGGCGGGGTCGTCCGCGTCGTCGAGCGTCAGGGCCGCCTTCGGGCACGATCTGACCGCGTACCGGACGCGGTCCCGCTCCTCCGGCGGGACGTCGGGTTTGAGGATGTGCAGCTCGTCCTCGTCGTCGAGGTCGAAGACCTCGGGCGCGAGCCCGGCGCACACCGCGTTCGCCTCGCACGCCAGCGGGTCGACCCGTACTCTCATCGTCTTCTCCGTTCCGCCGCCGGTCCGTTCCGAGCCTGCCAGGACGCTCCCGTTCTGAGGGGAAAGCGTCTCGTATATGGTGCCCGGACGGAGGGAGATCGATGACCGACACCGAGGCGTCCGCCGCCCCCGCGATGCCCAGGGAACTGCTACGCGCGGCGCGTCACGCCAAGGGCTTCATGCCCGACGACGAAGGCCTCGCCCTGTACGAGACAGCCCTCGAATACGGGACGCGCCAGGCCGACGCCGGGCCGCTCCTGGAAGTCGGCACCTACTGCGGCAAATCCGCCATCTACCTGGGGGCCGCAGCCAGGGTCACCGGGACGGTCCTGGTCACCGTCGACCACCACCACGGCTCGGAGGAGAACCAGGCGGGCTGGGAGCACCACGACCCGTCCCTCGTCGATCCGCGCACCGGACGGATGGACACGCTCCCCACGTTCCGCGACACGATCGCCGCCGCCGGACTGGAGAACGAAGTCGTCGCCGTCGTCGGCCAGTCCCGCACCGTCTCGGCCTTCTGGCGGACACCGCTCGCGCTGCTGTTCATCGACGGCGGCCACGCGGAAGAGCACGCGCAAGCCGACTACGAGGGCTGGGCACCGCACGTCGCCGTCGGCGGGGCCCTCGCCATACACGACGTCTTCGCCGACCCCAGGGACGGCGGGCAGCCGCCGTACCACGTCTACCTCCGGGCGCTGGCGAGCGGCGCGTTCGAGGAGCGCCGCGCGACGGGCTCGCTCCGCGTCCTGGAGCGGGTCGGCGACACCGACCCGCTCACGCCCGGCCTGGTCACGCCTGGCCGGCCGTGACCAGGGCGCAGCCGCAGGCGATCGGGTCGGACGCCGCGCTCGGCCCGAGCGGCCGTCCCGCGATCTCCTTGAAGAGCCGGGCGCCCGGGGAGGCGTCGGCCAGCGCGTCCGCCGCGAGGATCACCGCCGCCGCCGTGTAGGTGGAGCGGTCGCCGGGGAAGTGCCGCCGGTTCTCGAACTGCCAGCCCGTCCAGTACGAGCCGTCCTCGTGCCGCAGGTGCTGGATGGTCGTGAACAGCTCCAGCGCCCGGTCGCGGTCTCCGGCCGCGTCCAGCGCCAGCACCAGCTCGCAGCTCTCCGCCGCCGTCACCCACGGCTGGTCGGACACGCAGCGGCAGCCGAGGCCCGGCACGACGAAGGTGTCCCAGCCGCCCGCGAACCGGCGGGCCGCCGCCGCGCCCCGGACGGGGCCGCCGAGCACCGGGTAGTACCAGTCCATCGA
>JBOHBY010001019.1:0-1681 GCA_050698635.1 Spirillospora sp. | reverse complement strand
GCCGCGCCGCTTCGCGCTGCCGACCCGCGCCGTCCTCGCCATCGGCCTCGTCGGGTTCTGCGGCACCTTCGCCGAGGGCGCCAGCGCCGACTGGGCCGCGGTGTACCTCACAGAGGTCGCGGGCTCCGGCCCCGGCCTCGCCGCCGCCAGCTACACGATCTTCATGTCGTGCATGGCGGGCACGCGCCTGGCCGGCGACCGGCTCGTCCGGCGGCTCAGCGCGGCGAAGGTCGTCCGGTACGGGGGGACGGTCGCGGTCCTCGGCGGCGTCCTGGTCGTGGTGTCGCGCGCCCCGCTGCCCGCCATGGCCGGTTTCGCGCTGCTCGGCGTCGGTGTCGCGACGGTCTTGCCGCTGGTCTTCGCCGCCGCCGCCGACACCGGCTCGACCCCCGGCGAGGGCGTCGCGGGCGTCGCGACGATCACCTACCTGTCCGGCCTGACGGCCCCCGCCATCACCGGCTGGACGGCCGGAGCCCTCTCCTACCCCGCCGCCTTCGCCATGATCACCTGCGTGGTCGCCCTCATGACCCTCTCCGCCGGAGCCCTCCGCCCCCGCGGCCCGTCGGCCCCCACGCAACCGGCCGAAACCCCTGCGCGAACCGCAACCGCAATCTGACAATGGGTGACGACGCCATTCCGGAGATGATGTGCCACTACGTGGCCCGCCGCCACGTCCGCCTCGCCGACCTCGCGGTTCGGTCCGCGCTCGCCTCGGGCGCCTGACGCGCGAGCGGGACCGGTCCCGGGTGGGGCCTGCGAGCATTCCGGCGACCTCGTACGCCGCGACCGTAGGGTGAGCCCAATGATGGAGCCGACGGCCGATCCGCCCTCGTTTCCAGCGGAGCTGAGTAGGCGACTGCCCGGATACCGGGTGCTGCAGCAGATCTCCGAGACCCCGATGAGCTCGGTCTACACCGCCGAGGAGACCGGGCTGGGGCGGCAGGTCGTGCTGAAGCTGCTGAGCAGGCGGCATGCCGAGAACGAGGTCTTCCAGGAGCGGTTCCGGCGCGAGGGGCTGCTGGCCGCGCGGCTGGTCCACCCCAACATCATCCCGGTGTACGCCACGGGCGTGGTGGACGGCCGCTTCTACCTGGCGCTGCCCTATGTGCGGGACGGCGATCTGAACCGGTTGCTGGCCGAGCACCGAGGCGGGATGCCGCTGCACCTCGCGGCGCACATCGCCCGGCAGGCCGCGGCCGCGCTGGACGCGGCGCACCGGGCCGGTGTCGTGCACCGGGACGTCAAACCCGGCAACATCCTGGTGCACGCCGAGTCCGGGCACGTCTACCTGACCGATTTCGGGATCGCGAAGGTCGAGTCGGCCGCGACGGTGACCGGGACCGGGCAGTTCCTCGGGACCGCCGACTACGCCGCGCCCGAGCAGATCACCGGACGGGCGGTCGACGGCCGCGCCGACGTGTACGCGCTGGGCGGCGTGCTGTACCAGTGCCTGACCGGGCGCAAGGCATACGGCGGAAGCGACCCGGCGGCGCTGCTGTGGGGGCACCTGCACGCGCCGGTGCCGCGCGTCAGCGACCACCGCGCCGACCTGGATCCGCGGATCGACGAGGTGCTGGCGCGGGCGCTGGCCAAGAGTCCGGCAGACCGGTTCAGGACATGCGGGGAGTTCGCCGACGCGCTCACCCGGCTGGCCGGGGCCGGCGCCCCGGCGGCCGGGGCC
>JBOHBY010001018.1:0-2731 GCA_050698635.1 Spirillospora sp. | reverse complement strand
GCCGGTGGGCGGGGTGACGCCGGGCGGGAGGATCGCGTCCGGCACGAGCACGGGCGCGAGCGATGCCGACGCCGCGTTCTCCGCCTGCTTGGCCTTCTCGAACGCGGCGTCCGTCTCGGGCCGGGGCGGGACGGCCTCCATGGGCTGCTGCTGTTCGACGGGAGCGTCCACAACGGTCTCCTCCGGTGCGGCGCCGTCCTCCGGACGGACGGGCGGGAAGCCGTCGGGATCGGTGTCGCCGAATGACGGCGGACGCTTCACGAGCGGCTCGGCGGGCACGGCGCGGCGGGAGTCGACGCTGGGGACGCCGACTCCGGCGACGAGCGTCCCGGGCGGGACGGCGATGGTCTCGGGTCCGGCCGGACGTTCGGCCGGAGGTTCGGCGGGACGTTCTTCGTCGGGACGTTCTTCGGCGGGCCGGGCGCCGAAGACGAGTTCCCCTTCGTCCTCCGCGTCCGCCTCGGGCGGGGCCGTGTCGGAGGACTCGGCGGCCCACCAGGGCGCCTCAAGGCCGAACGCGGGCGGCCTGACGGCGGCGCCCGCCGTTTCAGCGGACGCCGTTTCCGCGGCCTGCGCGTCCGCGGGGGGACCGCCCGCCGGGGGGACGGCGGACTCCCGGGTGTCTTCAGGTCCGGACATAGGCAGAGAGGGTATTCAAACAGGTCACTTTTGGAGGGGTTTGCCTTCGGTTTCCCGGTAGTGCAGGGCGAGTGCCAGGTTGCTGCCCTTCACCATCTGAGCGCCGAAGACGCGGACGGCGGCATGGTACTTGCTGGCGATCTTCTTGCCGTCCGGCCGCTGCACCCACGTCATCACCAGGTAGTGGCCGCGCGCCTGGGAGGTGCCGAGCGCCTCGCCCTTGCCGTTGGTCTTGGAGATGCCCTTGCCCGGCAGCGCCAGCAGGAAGGCGTCCTTGTCGGCGGCGGCCTTGACGGCCAGCTTCGCCGCGTCCTCGGTTTCGAGGTTGAACACACCGACGGTGCCGATGAGCGAGCCGGTGCTGAGCGCGTACGTGGCCCGGAGCGCCTGCGTGCAGCCGCCCTTCTTGATGGCCTTGTCGAGCCTTGTGCCACCGGCGACGGCCGTGCAGTTCTTCGTCGCGGCGGCGGCCGTCCGCACGTACTTGTACTTGCCGACCTTGAACTTCCCGGTGCCGAAGACCTCCTTGAGCGTCAGCGGCTTCGGGTCGGTCGTGCGGCTCTGGAGCTTCACCGGTGCCAGGACGGGCTGCGTCGGGGTCGGCGTGGCCTGCGGCTGCTTGGACGCGGTGGTCTTCGACGGCGGCTCGGAGTCGTCCTTCAAGGCCGCCGACAGCGCGACGCCACCGCCGATGAGCAGCAGCCCGGCAGCCGCGGCACCGCCGATGACCAGCGGCAGGTTGCGGCGCCGCTCGGGCGGCGTCGGCCCGCCACCGGACGGACCAGGCGGACCGGGCGGCATGCCTTCGTACGACCCGAAGTGCTCGGGCGGAAAGGACTGCTCCGGCTGGAAGGACTGGTCCTGCGGAAAGGGAGGGTGCGCGCTTCCGGCGACGGGCTCGTCGCCCCACGCGGCGGTTTCGTTGCCGAAGGTTTCGTTGCCGAACGGCTCGACGCCGAAGGGCTCGCTACCGAAAGGCTCGTTGCCGTACGGCATCGCGCCCGGCCCCTCGTCGCGTGGTGCGAAGGGGGCTTCGTCGTTGTCGTGGCCGTACGGCGGCGCTTCGGCTCCGGGTCCGTACGGCGCGTGCGGCGGCTGGTGTTGGGGGGACCAGCCGCCGGGCTTGCCTTGATCGCCCGGGTAACCCATGGCTTGGACCTTACCGTTCCTCGTTCAGGACGCTGGACCTTCCAGACACCCACCATGACATGGGGGCGAACCGGACGCCGACGCTTTGCCGAAGGTCAGGTGCCCGGACGGGACCGGATCATTTCCAGCCGAAGTCCTGTGTCCACAGCGGGCCACCGGATCCGGAGGCCTTCCCGACGCCGATGGCGCGCAGGTCGCAGTTCAGGATGTTGGCGCGGTGGCCGGGGCTGTCCATCCATCCTTTCATCACGGCCCCGGCGGTCGAGTAGCCCTTGGCGATGTTCTCCGCGCCCGGGCTCGGGTAGCCGGCGTCCTCCATCCGCTTCCACGGACTGTCACCGTTGCGCGAGGTGTGGTCGAAGTAGTTGTTGGCCGCCATGTCGGCGGAGTGTTTGCGGGCCGCTGTGACGAGCCGCTGGTCGACATGCAGCGGCTTGCAGCCGGCCTTCGCGCGTTCGGTGTTGGTGAGCGCCACGACGGCCGCCTCGGACGCCGACGATCCCGCCGAACCGCCGGGCGAGCCGCCGTCCCCCGGCACCCTGCGCGACGAGGACGGATCTTCGGGCTTGGACGGCTTGTCCGGTGATCCTCCGGGCGCGCGCATCGTCTTCAGCGGCGGGGCCGGGGCTTCGGAAGTGGGGGCCGGGGCGCCGCCGGGCGCGGGCGACTTGCCGCCGCCTCCGGTGCCCGTCCCGGCGCCGGGCTTGGTCCCGGTCAGCGGGTCGCTCTGCGGTCCGGGCAGGACGGGGTCGGACGGCCGCGTCTTGGGCCCGGACGCCGTCGTCCGCTCCGACCGCAGTTCGGGCAGGAGGAGCCGGTCGATCGCGACGCCGGTACCGATGGCGAGGGCGGCCGCGGTGGCGGCCACCACGAGGGTGGTCGCGCCCTTGCGCCGTGGCCGCTCGTCGTCCTTCTTGTGAGGTCGGCGACCGCCGTTCTGGGG
>JBOHBY010001017.1:0-2892 GCA_050698635.1 Spirillospora sp. | reverse complement strand
ATAGGACGGCGCTCAATCGGGCGGCGCTCATCGGGCGGCGCCCGCCGACTGGACCACGTCGTACACCATCTTCGCGAGCGCGATGTCGGCGTCGCGGCGTCCCATCTTCCCGGCGGCCTCCGACATGTGCGCCACCCGGCCCGGGTCGGCCAGCACCGGCAGCAGGTGCCGCGCGATCCAGTCGGGCGACAGCTCGGCGTTGTCGACGATCATCCCGCCGCCCGCCTCGACGATCGGCTGGGCGTTCAGCTTCTGCTCGCCGTTGCCGATCGGGAGCGGCACGTACACCGCGGGCAGCGCGACCGCGGCGAGCTCCGCGCACGTCATCGCGCCGGCCCGGCACATGGCCATGTCGGCGGCGGCGTAGGCGAGGTCCATCCGGTCGCAGTAGGGGATCGTGACGTACTGCGGGCCGCCGGACGCGGGCTCGGGCTCCTCGGTGTTCTTCGGCCCGACGATGTGCAGCACCTGGATGCCCGCCTGCCGGAAGTACGGCGCGGCGGCGACCGCGGCCTGGTTGAGGGCCCGCGCGCCCTGCGACCCGCCGAAGATCAGCAGGGTGGGCATGTCGGGCAGGAGGCCGAAGTAGGAGCGGGCCTTGTCGCCCATCGCGAGCCGGTCGAGCATGGCGATGTCGCGGCGCAGCGGGATGCCGACGAACGTGGCGTTCGGCAGCGGCGAGTCGGCGTGCGAGACGGCGACGTGCTCGGTGAAGCGCGAGCCGAGCTTGTTGGCGAGACCGGGCTTGGGGTTGGCCTCGTGCACGATGATCGGGACCTTGCGCTTGCGCGCGGCCAGGTAGCCGGGGGTGGCGACGTAGCCGCCGAACCCGACCAGGATGTCGGCCTGCGCCTGGTCGAGGACGTTCGCCGCCGCGTTGATCGCGCCGCGCAGCCGTCCGGGGACCGACAGCAGCCGGGGGGTCAGCGTCCGCGGCAGCGGCACCGGGGGGATCAGGGCGAGCTCGTAGCCCCGCTGCGGGACGAGCCGGGTCTCAAGGCCCCGCTCCGTCCCGAGGCAGACGATCCCGACGTTCGGGTCGCCGCGGCGCAGCGCGTCCGCGAGAGCCAGGGCGGGCTCGATGTGTCCGGCGGTGCCGCCGCCGGCCAGGACAACCCTCATGCTCGTTGACAACTCCTCAGCATGTCGGAAGGGGGAAAATTCAACGCCGTGCCAGACCCAGCCAGCTTAGGGCCCTCACGACCGGTCCGGGGCCCCGTGCGGAGAGTGCCTGCCGCGCGCCGGGCTCGCGTTTGGCGAACCCGAGCAGCATCCCGAGCGCGAACAGGGTCGGGATGAGCGCCGAACCGCCGTAGGACACCAGCGGCAGCGGGATCCCGGTGATGGGCAGGACGCCGATGACGGCGCCGATGTTCACGATGGCCTGGATGACCAGCCACGCCGTCGCGCCGGCGGCGGCGAGCCGGGTGAACGGGTCGTTCACCCGCCGGGCGATCCGCAGGCCCGCGTAGGACAGCAGCCCGAACAGCCCGAGGACGACGAGGGTGCCGACGAGCCCGAACTCCTCCCCCACGATCGCGAAGATGAAGTCGGTCTCGGCGTGCGGCAGGTAGTCCCACTTGGCGCGCCCCTCCCCGAGGCCCGTGCCGAACAGGCCGCCGGACGCGACCGCGAACAGCCCCTGCGTGCCCTGGTAGTTGATCGTGAGCTGGTTGCCGGACGAGTCGAGGAACCCGGTGAGGCGCTGCATCCGGTACGGCTCGACGACGATGAGGATCGACACCAGCAGGCAGACCAGCCCGGCGATGCCGACGAACAGCCGTCCCGGCGCGCCGACGACCCACAGCAGCGACAGGAAGATCGTCAGGAGCACGAGCGTGGTGCCGAGGTCGCTGCCCAGCATGACCAGCAGGACCAGGACCCCGGCGCCCGGCATCAGCGGGACGAGCAGCGGCCGCCACTCGGTGAGCTGGCCGAGCCGGTCCTTGCGGGCCAGCACGTCCGCGCCCCACAGCATGAGCGCGAGCTTGGCGAGCTCGGACGGCTGGATCTGCACCGGCCCGGCGTCGATCCAGCGGGTGGCGCCGTTGACGTTGCGGCCGAGGCCGGGGATCAGCACCACGACCAGCGCGACGACCGACAGCAGCAGCAGCGGGTAGGCCAGCGCGCGGAACGTCCTGACCGGCAGCCGCGACGCCAGCCACATGCCCGGCAGGCCGATCGCCATCCACATCGCCTGCTTCTGGAACAGCGTGTACGCCGACCCCGTCGCCTGGAGCTGGTCGACGCTGGACGCCGACAGCACCATCGTCAGGCCGAGCGCGAGCAGCATCACCGTGCAGCCCAGCACCAGGTAGTAGGACGTGAGAGGACGGTCGAGCAGCCCGACGGCGGCGACCACCTGCTCCCGCGGCCCCGAACGCCGTCCGCCCTCCTCCTCGGCCGCGGCCGTCATCGCTACCGGGCCAGGCCCTCGACGGCGGCGATGAAGGCGTCGCCGCGGGCCGGGTAGTTGGCGAACATGTCGAAGGAGGCCCCGACGGGGGCGAGCAGCACGGTGTCGCCGGGGCGGGCGAGGGCGGCTGCTTCGGTGACGACGCGGTCCATCGCCCCAGTGTCGGTGTCGGGGACGTCCACGACCGGGACATCCGGGGCGTGTCGCGCGAGTGCCTCGGCGAGCCGGTGCCGGTCGCGTCCGATGAGCACGGCGGCGCGCAGGCGTCCGGCGCACGAGCGGACCAGGTCGTCGACGTCGAGGCCTTTGAGGAGGCCGCCGGCGATCCACACGACCGGCTCGAAGGCGGTGAGGGACGCGGCGGCGGCGTGCGGCTGGGTCGCCTTGGAGTCGTTGACGTAGGCGACGCCCGCGACGTCGGCGACGTGCTGGATGCGATGCGGCTCGGGCACGAACGCGCGCAGCCCGTCCCGGAC
>JBOHBY010001016.1:0-2592 GCA_050698635.1 Spirillospora sp. | reverse complement strand
GGCACAGCATGCTCAGCGCCACCGTCGAGCCGCTCGCGACGATCGCGGGCCCGGCGCGGTGCAGCGCGATCGCCATCGCCTCGTGCCGGTCGCGGTGCCGCCGCAGTTCCTCCCGATATCGGGCGATGAGCAGCAGCGCGTAGTCGGTGCCCGCGCCGAACACGAGCACGGTGAGGATGAACGCGGCCTGCCCGTTCACCGTCAGTCCCGCGTACTCGGCCAGCAGGTAGATGACCGCCTGCGCCGCCACCAGCGCGAACCCCACGCACACCAGCGGCGCGAGCCACAGGATCGGGCTGCGGTAGGTGAGCAGCAGGATCCCGATGACGATCGCGGCGGTGATGTAGAGCAGCGTCGCGTCGAACCCGGAGAACACGTTGCTGAAGTCACCCGCGTACCCGGCCGGTCCGGTGACGTGCGCCTCCAGCCCCGGCGCGCCCTTCTGGACGATGTCGCGGTAGTCGTCGACGGCCGGGCCGAGCAGCTCCCACCCGTCGTTGCCGGCCTTGACGTTGACGAGGGTCTCCAGCGCCTTCCCGTCCTGCGACGGGATCGGCCCCTGGACGCTCACCGCGAGCTTGCGCGGCGGCTTCGAGCCTTTGGGGTCGCCCATCACGGCCTGGAGGCGCGGGACGTCCGCCGCCGCCTTCGCCCGGTCGGCGGCGGTGATCGCGGCGCCGTTGCGGTGGTAGATGACGACCGCGGGGAAGGTGTCGGCGGGCACGAACCGCTCGGACTCCTTGACGACCCGCGTCGACTCGGCGTCCGAGGGCAGCCACGCCGACGACTCGTTCGACTGCGCGCCGGTCAGCTTGCCCGCGAGCGGCATCGCCACGGCGAGGATGACGATCCAGACGGCCAGCACGACCCACTTGGCCCGCCGTCCGCAGGGCAGGGAGGCGAACTTGTACGCACGCGTCATCGGGAACCCCCAGTTTTCCAGGACCACCGATCTTGCGTCACCGAACCCGGCTCGGCAAGACATATCGCGTTGGGAAAAGGGACGGCCCGGCGGCCGGTTCCGGTCAGCCGTCGATCATGTTCCGGTGATCATGTCGAGGCGGCGGAGGATCACGCCCTCGCGCAGCGCCCAGGGGCAGACCTCCAGCTTGGTGAGCTCGAACAGGTCCATCGCGGCGTCGGCGACGATCGCGCCCGCGAGCAGCTGCGAGGCGCGCCGCTCGGACACGCCGGGCAGCTCGGCCCGCTCGGCGGCCGGCATCGAGGCCAGCTTCTCCGCCCAGTCGGTCAGGTCGGAGCCCGCGAGCGAGCGCCGTTGGTACGGTCCATCCGCTGACGGCGCCGCGCCGCTGATCCGCGCGAGCTGCTTGAACGTCTTGGACGTCGCGACCGCGTGGTCGGGCGGGCCGTACCGGGCGACGTCCCCGACCCGGCGGGCGATCTCCGCCCGGACGTGCCGCCGCAGGCCCCGGACCTCGTCCGGGGGCGGCGGGTCGGTGCTGAACCGGTCCCGGGTGAGCCGACCCGCGCCGAGCGGCAGCGAGAACGCCACGTCCGGCTCCTCGTCGATGCCGGACGCGATCTCCAGCGACCCGCCGCCGATGTCGACCACGAGCAGCCGTCCCGACGACCAGCCGAACCAGCGCCGCACCGCCAGGAACGTCAGCCGCGCCTCCTCCTCGCCCGACAGCGCCCTGATGTCGATCCGCTTGTCGGCGCGGATCCGCTCCAGGACCTTCTCGCCGTTGGCGGCGGCGCGGACGGCGGACGTGGCGAACGCGACGAGGTCCTCGACCCCCTTGTCCTCCGCGATCTGCAACGCGTCGTCGACGAAGTCGCGCAGCTGCGCCTCGCCGGCGTCGGACAGGCGGTCGTGCTCGTCCAGGTGGTCGGTGAGCCGCATGTCCGCCTTGTGCGAGAACGCGGGCAGGGGCCGGGCTCCCTCGTGGGCGTCCACCACCAGCAGATGAACGGTATTGGATCCCACGTCCAGCACGCCGAGTCGCATGCCTATGACGCTAGCGGACGGCCCCGTGAAGACCAGGGCAGACCGGCCTGGAACGGGCCATCCCGCACGGGGTGTGACGGCAGGGACACAAGTTTGTGACCGTCCGGGCCCTTCGGCGGCTTGGCCGGTGCCCGGCTGGGGCTACGGTGGCGGGCATGGAACCGGAACGGCGATGGCGCGTGCCACCGGGGCAGGTGGCGGTGAAGTGCGCCGGGGCGGCGACGGTCACGGCGCTCGCCGTCCTCTACCGGCACGACCCCCAGTTCCTGTTCCTCGCCATCGCGGCGGCGATCGGCCTGAACGCGCTCGCGCTGCGCGACCTGGTCGCCCCGGTGCGGCTCGCCGCGGACGGCGACGGCGTCACCTTCGTGACCGGCTACGCGGCCCGCCGTCGCGTCCGCTGGGACGAGGTGACCGCCATCCGGGTGGACGAGCGGCGCCGGCTCCTGCTGCACACCCGCATGCTGGAGATCGAGACCACCGACGACCTGCACCTGCTCAGCGCGTTCGACCTGGGCGAGGACGCCCACGACGTCGCCGACGAGCTGTACCGGCTCCGCGCCCGCACCGGCCCCTGACCCCGCCGGTCACGGGGGAAGCTCGTCCGGCGTGGGGAACGAGCT
>JBOHBY010001015.1:0-1691 GCA_050698635.1 Spirillospora sp. | reverse complement strand
CCCTCCTGCCGATCAGCCCGATCCAGCGCACCGCCGCGACCGCGGCGGTCGATGCGCCGGTCATCCCCGGCCACGACTGGCTCCGCCGCAAGCGGCTGGCCTCCGGTCCCACCGCCGCGCTCAAGCTGGCGTCCGGCTGCGACCGGCGCTGCACGTTCTCCGCCATCCCGGCGTTCCGCGGCGCGTACGTGTCGCGCCGTCCGGCGGAGGTGCTGGAGGAGGCGCGCTGGCTCGCCGGGCACGGTGTCCGCGAGCTGGTCCTGGTCAGCGAGAACTCGACGTCCTACGGCAAGGACCTCGGCGACCTGCGGGCGCTGGAGAAGCTGCTGCCGGGCCTCGCCGCCGTGGACGGCATCGAACGCGTCCGCGTCACCTACCTGCAGCCCGCCGAGACGCGTCCGGGCCTGATCGAGGCGATCTGCGGCACGCCCGGCGTCGCCCCGTACTTCGACATGTCGTTCCAGCACGCGAGCGGCCCGGTGCTGCGGTCGATGCGGCGGTTCGGCGACCGGGAGCGGTTCCTCGGGCTGCTCGACCAGATCCGCGCGCTCGCGCCGGACGCGGGCGTCCGGTCGAACTTCATCGTCGGTTTCCCCGGCGAGTCCGAGGACGACTTCGACGAGCTGGCCGAGTTCCTGTCCGCCGCGCGCCTGGACGCGGTCGGCGTGTTCGGCTACTCCGACGAGGACGGCACCGAGGCCGCCGATCTCGACGGCAAGCTCGACCCCGCCGAGATCGCGGCCCGTGTCGAGGAGCTGTCGAGCCTCGCCGGGGAGCTGACCGCGCAGCGCGCCGAAGACCGGGTCGGCTCCGACGTCCACGTCCTGCTGGAGGAGAAGACCGAGGACGGCGCGTTCGAGGGCCGCGCCGCGCACCAGGCGCCTGAGGTGGACGGGACGGTCCGCGTCCGCGGCGCCGGGCTCGCCCTCGGCGAGATCGTCGCGGCGCGCGTCACCGGCAGCGACGGCGTGGACCTCAGCGCGGTCCTCGGCGCGGTCCTCGGCACGGACCTCGGCACGGGCGTGTCATGATCGCCGGCGCCCCGGATCCGGTGGCGGGCTCGCACGACCCGCCGCCGGCCGGTGTCTGGAACATCGCCAACGCGCTGACCATCGTCCGGATCGCGCTGGTCCCGGTGTTCGTCTGGGTGTTCTTCCTGGACGGCACCGGCTGGCGCCTCACCGCGTTCGTCGTCTTCGCGGTCGCCTCGATCACCGACAAGATCGACGGTGACATCGCGCGGGCGCGGGGCATCGTCACCGACTTCGGCAAGATCGCCGACCCGATCGCCGACAAGGCGCTCACCGGCGCGGCGCTGGTCAGCCTGTCCGTCATGGGGGAGCTGTGGTGGTGGGTGACGGTCGTCATCATGGTCCGGGAGATCGGGATCACGGTGCTGCGGTTCATCGTGATCCGCCGGGGCGTGATCCCGGCGAGCAAGGGCGGCAAGCTGAAGACGATGCTCCAGGTCATCGCGATCGGCCTCTACATCCTGCCCGGCCCGCTCGACCCGCTGCGCTGGGCGACGATGGGCGCCGCGCTGATCGTCACGGTCGTCACCGGCGTCGACTACCTCGCCCAGGCCTGGCGCCTGCGCCGGAACCCGGACGCCTCGTCCGAAGCGGGCTGAGGCCCGGGCGGGCTGACGCCGGGGCGGGTCGACGGGGTGGGCTGCGGGGCCACGCCCACCC
>JBOHBY010001014.1:0-4301 GCA_050698635.1 Spirillospora sp. | reverse complement strand
CGGTGGACACCGCGTGCTCGTCGTCGCTGGTGGCGCTGCACTGGGCCGCCCAGGCGCTCCGTTCGGGTGAATGCTCGCTGGCGCTGGCGGGCGGTGTCGCCGTGATGGCGACGCCGGAGACGTTCGTGGAGTTCAGCCGCCAGCGCGGCCTGGCCCGTGACGGGCGGAGCAAGTCGTTCGCGGCGTCGGCGGACGGGACCGGCTGGGGCGAGGGCGCCGGGATGCTGCTCGTCGAGCGACTGTCGGACGCCCGCCGCAATGGTCACCCTGTGCTGGCGATCGTGCGGGGCACTGCGACGAACCAGGACGGCGCATCGAATGGGCTCACGGCGCCGAACGGGCCGTCGCAGCGCCGCGTCATCCGGCAGGCGCTCGCCAAGGCCGGGCTGACCACCGACGACGTCGACGCGGTCGAGGCGCACGGTACGGGGACGACGCTGGGTGACCCGATCGAGGCGCAGGCGGTTCTGGCGACGTATGGGCAGGGGCGTCCTGAGGGACGTCCGCTGTGGCTGGGGTCGATCAAGTCGAACATCGGTCACGCGCAGGCGGCCGCCGGTGTCGCCGGGATCATCAAGATGGTCGAGGCGATGCGCCACGGCGTCCTCCCCGCGACCCTGCACGTGGACGAGCCGACCCCGCAGGTGGACTGGTCGGCGGGCGACGTCGAGCTGCTGACCGAGACGCGCGAATGGCCGGTCAACGGACATCCGCGCCGCGCCGGGATCTCCTCCTTCGGGATCAGCGGCACGAACGCGCACGTCATCGTCGAAGAGGCGCCCGCCGAGGACAACGCCGAGAACCGCGACATCTCCGGCGGCGTAGTGCCGTGGTTGATCTCGGCGAAGACACCCGAGGCGCTGCGCGCACAGGCGGACAAACTGCGCGCGTACCTGGCGGAGCGCCCGGAACCATCACCGGTGGACGTGGGCTTCACGCTGGCGATGACCCGTACGGCGATGGAACACCGCGCGGCGATCGTCACCGACGATCCCGCCTCCGGGCTGGCGGCGATCGCGGCGGGCGAACCGGCTGCGGGCGTGGTGACCGGTGTCGCTTCCGCGGGTGCGACGGCGTTCCTGTTCTCGGGTCAGGGCGCGCAGCGGCTGGGCATGGGCCGGGAGCTGTATGAGGCGTTCCCGGTGTTCGCCGAAGCCTTTGACGAAGTGTGCGCCGCGCTGGACAAGCACCTGGATCGGCCGATTCGTGACGTGGTCTGGTCTGAGGCTGAGTTGCTCGACCAGACGGTGTTCACGCAGGCCGGGCTTTTCGCGGTTGAGGTCGCGCTATTCCGGCTTCTCGATTCGTGGGGTGTGCGTCCCGATTTCTTGACTGGGCATTCGATTGGTGAGTTGGCGGCTGCGCATGTGGCTGGAGTGTGGTCGCTGGAGGACGCGGCGAAGCTGGTGGCGGCGCGGGGTCGCTTGATGCAGGCGTTGCCTGCGGGCGGTGCGATGGCGGCCGTGCAGGCGACGGAGGATGAGGTCGTCGGGCTGCTGGGGGACGGGCCGGTGGCGGTTGCGGCGGTGAATGGTCCGGCGTCGGTGGTGGTGTCGGGGGTAGAGGGCGAAGTCGTCCGGATCGTCGATCACTTCACGGGGGTGGGGCGGAAGGCGACGCGGTTGCGGGTGTCGCATGCGTTCCATTCGCCGCTGATGGACCCGATGCTGGACGAATTCCGGGCCGTCGCTGAAAGTCTGGAGTATGGCGTCCCGGCCATTCCGATCGTCTCGAACCTGGCCGGTGAGGTCGGTTCGGCTGAGTATTGGGTTCGGCATGTGCGGGACGCGGTGCGTTTCCACGACGGTGTCCAGATGTTGCGTTCCGAGGGCGTGACCCGGTTCGTCGAGGTGGGGCCGGACGGTGTCTTGACGGCGATGGTGCGGGACGGCGTTGAGGACGTCCGAGCCGTCCCGGTCCTGCGGAAGAAGCAGGACGAGGTCGCCGCCTTCCTTACGGCGGTCGGGTCGCTGCACGTGGGCGGTGTGTCTGTCGACTGGCGCGCGGCCTTCGCCGGACAGGACGCGCGGCGCGTGGACCTGCCCACCTACGCCTTCCAGCGCAGCCCCTACTGGATCGACATTCAGAGCCACTGGCGCGACGCGTGGGCCGGGGCCGTGGCGGGGATCGGCGACATCGTCTCGGCCGGGCTGGACGAGTCGGGCCATCCGCTGCTCGGCGCCGTGGTGCCGCTGCCGGGTTCGGACGGCGTGGTCCTGTCCGGACGGTTGTCGACAAGGTCGCGGCCGTGGCTCGCGGACCACACGGTCGGCGGTGTCGTGCCGCTCCCGGGGACGGGCTTCGTCGATCTGGTCGTCCGGGCCGGTGACCAGGTCGGATGCGGCCGGATCGAGGAGCTGACGCTGGAGGCGCCGCTGGTGCTTCCAGGAGACGGCGGCGTCCAGGTCCAGGTCGTCGTCGGCGCGCCGGGGGAGTCGGGCGGACGCCCGGTTTCGGTGTACTCGCGTACGGACGCGGACGAGCCGTGGCAGCGGCACGCCGACGGCCTGCTCAGCCAGGGCGGCGCGGAACCGGCGGACGACGCCGAGAAGTGGCCGCCGCGCGGCGCCGTCCCCGTCGACCTGGACGGCTTCTACGAGCGGCTGGCCGAGGACGGCTTGGAATACGGGCCGATGTTCCGCGGCCTGACGGCGGCGTGGCACAACGGCGACGAGGTGTTCGCCGAGGTCGCGCTCCCCGAGGACGCGGACGTCGACGGCTACGGCCTGCACCCGGCGCTGCTGGACGCGGGTCTGCACTCGATCGCGCTGACCGGTGTGTCCGGCGGCGACGGCGTTCTGCTTCCGTTCGCGTGGTCGGGTGTGGAGTTGTTCGCGTCGGGTGCGTCGGCGCTGCGGGTTCGGTTGGCACCGTCCGGCGGTGGCGTGTCGCTGCTCATCACCGACCCGTCCGGGCGCGCGGTGGCGTCGGTGGACTCCCTGGCGCTGCGGGAGATCGCGGCGGAGCGGCTGGCGGCGGCGCGTTCGGAGTTCCACGAGTCGCTCTTCCGGATCGAATGGTCTCCGGCGACGTCGACTCCGGCTGGTCGGCCGGTGTCGTGGGTGGAGTGGGAGGCGCTGGAGTCCGGCGGCGCGATGCCTGACGCCGTTGTCCTCCGGGCCGTCGGGTCGGCCGATTCGGGCGGGGCCCGGCAGGCCGTCGTGGACGTCCTGGCCGTCCTCCAGGCGTGGCTGGCCGAGGAGCGGTTCGCCGGTTCGACGCTGGTCGTCGCCACCTCCGGTGCCGTCGCCGTGGACGATGCGGACGAGGTCACCGATCTCGCGGGCGCGGCGGTGTGGGGGCTGGTCCGGTCGGCGCAGTCGGAGAACCCGGGCCGGATCGTGCTCGCGGACCTCGACGAGACGGCGTCCTTGGACGACGTCGTGCCGGTGGCCGTCTCCGGCGAACCGGCGCTCGCCTTCAGGCAGGGCTCCGCCCACGCGGCGCGGCTGGCCCGCGTCCCTGCGGAGCCGCCGCACGACAACGCGGCCTTCACCGGTGACGGCGCCGTTCTGGTCACTGGCGGGACGAGTGGGCTGGGCGCGTTGGTGGCGCGGCATCTGGTGTCGGCGCACGGCGTCCGGGAGCTCCTGCTGACGAGCCGTCGCGGGATGGATGCCCCAGGCGTGGCGGAGTTGTGCGCCGAACTGGAGGGTTCGGGCGCGCGCGTTGAGGTGGCGGCGTGTGATGTGGGTGATCGTGGCGCGTTGGCGGGGTTGCTGGACGGTCGCCGGTTGTCGGGTGTGGTGCACGCGGCCGGGGTGCTGGACGACGGGATGATCCCTTCGCTGACGCCCGAACGCGTGGACGCGGTCTTCGGGCCGAAGTCCGTAGGCGCGTGGAATCTGCATGAACTGACCCGCGACCAAGATCTGTCGGCGTTCGTGGTGTTCTCGTCGGCGGCCGGTGTGCTGGGTGCGCCGGGCCAGGGCAACTATGCGGCGGCTAACGCGTTCGTGGACGGGCTCGTCCAGCATCGTCGCGCGCTGGGCCTGCCGGGTCAGTCGCTGGCCTGGGGGCTGTGGGCGGACGGCGGCATGGCCGGTCAGGTGGACGAGGCCGACGTCCGGCGTCTGGCACGCGGCGGTGTGACGGCCCTGTCGTCCGAACGGGGGCTCGGCCTGTTCGACACCGCCGGTGGGCTGGACGACGCCGTCCTGATCCCCGCCGACCTGGACCTCAAGGTCCTGACGTCCGGTGGCCGGGAGGTTCCGCATCTGCTGCGCGGCCTGGTCCGGACGCCGGTCCGGCGCGTCCTCGACGGGCGCCCCGGCGTGTCCGGTGCGGCGGCGGGTCTGTCT
>JBOHBY010001013.1:0-19192 GCA_050698635.1 Spirillospora sp. | reverse complement strand
CTGCTGGAGACGGCGGCGGACCTGGTCCGCGCGCGGATCCCCGCACACGGCGCGGCGGACCGGCGGCGGCTGATGCGCGCCGCCGCCGCGCACTGCCTGAGCCTCGGACTCACCGGCCTGCACGACGCCATCGACGACCTCGCCTGGATCGACGACGTCCGCTCGCTGCTGGGCGGCGGCGAGCACCTGCCGCGCATCTTCGGGATGGTCCGCGCGCCCGCCGAAGGCGACCTGCACGAGTTCGCCGCCGACGTCTTCTCGCGTGAACGCGACCCGCGCTTCGACCTGCAACGGCTCCGCGTCATCTTCGACGGCGGCCTCGGCGCCCGCGGCGCCCTCTTCGATATGCCGTACCACGACGACCCGGACAACACCGGGCTCCAGATGATGTCCGAGGCGCGGCTGCGCGAGGCGGCGGACGCGGTCCTCGCGCACGGCCGCGGGCTGTGCGTGCACGCGATCGGCGACCGGGCGAACCGGGTCGTCCTCGACACCCTCGAACCCGTCCTCGCCGGACGCGACGGCGCCGACCACCGTTTCGTCGTCGAGCACGCCACCGTCGTCGCGCCGCCGGACGTCCCGCGCCTCGCCCGTCTGGGCCTGATCGCCTCCGTCCAGCCGGCCCACCTGCACAAGGCGATCGGCTACCTCACCGACCGCGTGGGGCCGGACCGGGCGCGGCACGCCTATGCCTTCCGCTCGATGCTGTCGGCCGGTGTCCGGCTGGCGCTCGGCACCGACTTCCCGGTCGCCCCGCCCGACCCGCTCGGCACCCTGCACGCCGCGGAGACACGCCAGACCCTCGACGGAACACCGCCCGGCGGCCTGTTCCCGGACGAACGCCTCACCCGCGCCGAGACCGTACACGGCGCGACGTACGAGGGCGCCTACATGGCCCGCCGCGAACACGACCTCGGCGCCGTCGCCGTAGGGAAGACCGCCGACCTGGTGGTCTTCGACCGGGACCTGTTCGCCGTGGACGCCGCCGACCTGCCCACCGCCCGGGTCCGCTACACCGTCCTCGACGGCGAGATCGTCCACGCGCTCTGACCGTGCCACCAGCGGCGTGACGCGAGCGCGGCCAGCCCGGCGCCGGCGGTGTTGAGCAGGACGTCGTCCACGGACGAGACCCGGTCCAGCCACAGGCCGTACTGCGCGCCCTCCACCAGGATCGAGCAGCTCGCCGCGAGCGCCAGGACCCGCGGCACCGACGCCGCCGCCGCGAACCGCACCGGCGCGAAGAACCCCAGCGCCGCGAACACCAGCAGGTTGCCCGCGATCTGGCCACTCCCCATCGTGGCCAGGTCCCGCAACGGCACCAGGCTCACCCGGCCGGGGACGATCCCGGCCCCGGCACCCGGCATCATGGTCATCCACACCCACGGGACCGTCCCGTAGACGATGCCGACCTCGGCCAGCGACATCCGCCACGCCCGCCCCGACGAGGCGCCGGTGGCCTTTCGGCGGAGCGCCAGAGCCCACACCACCATCACGGCCAGCGGCAACGCCGCCACCGCGACGAGCACGACACCGCTGAACGTGTTGAGCAGTGCCGGCGGCGACGAATCGGGTTCCATCCGTCCAGTGAAGCCGGACGAATGTTGCGAGGGCGTATGCGTTTTTCGATACGCCCGCGATAAACCCGGCTCCGCCGAATGCCGGTATCCGGCCGGACCGCGATCCATCCGGCGGCGGATTCGCGGGTTGCCAGGGGCGCCCGGCTCCGCACTGTCGGTATCGGATGGGTTGAACGCAAGGCGGCGCCGGAGAGCGGCATCCCCGTCCGCCCGGACCCGGCGCCGCGTTGCCCATGCGTTTCGACCGCCGGTGCGGGCCGCCGCACACCCTGGAATCTTCCGGAGGTGGCGGCGGCCGCTGCCGTGCCATTCTCTGCGTGGAACGGGGTCCCGCGGTGGCGAGGGGGAGACGCATCGTGCAGACAGTCGGCGGCGTGCATTCCGAGGGTGTGGACTTCCGCGCCCGCAATGGCGAGCTGTTCGCACAACGCCGGTCGCTCATCACGCGGCTCGCCGTTCTGCGCGGCCTGCTCGACAAGGGCGACCGGGACGCGCGGACGGAATCGGCGCTCGGACGTGCCGAACAGGAGCTCGAAGACGTCACCTACGAGATCGTCGAGGCGAATCTGGGACTGGTCCGCAAATACGTCATGATGTTCACCTCCGCGTCCGGCCAGCACGCCGAGGATTTCGAGAGCGCCGGAAAGGTGGGGCTGCTCTGGGCGATCTCCTCCTACGACCCCGCGCGGGGATCCTTCGCCAACTGGGCGTTCAAACCGATCCAGCGGGAGGTGCTGCGCGCGGTCCGGGACGCCGATCATCCCAATCTCAATCCCGGGGACTTCGAGAAACGTCCCGCCATTCTCGCCGCCGAGCGGGCCTGCCTGGAGGAGGCCGGGCCTGCCGCCCCGGTCGGCCACGCCGTGGTCGCCAGGCGCGCGGGCGTGACGGAGGCCCAGGTCAGCCGGGTGCTGACGCCGCCGCGCCTGGAGACGCTGCATTCGCCGTTCGGCGACCCCACGGGCGATGACTCGGCGTTGGCGGACTGGCTGGCCGACGGTTCCCCGTCCACCGAGGACCGGGTGCTCGCCCACCTCGACCTGAGCGCGATCGGCCGCCAGCTGCCGAAACTCGACCATCGCGAGCGGTATGTGCTGGCGCGCCGGTTCGGGCTCGACGGCGAGCCGGAACAGACGCTCCGCGCCATCGGGCAATGGCTCGGCCTTTCCCGCGAAGGTGTGCGCCTGATCGAGCAGAAGGCGCTCGCGAAGCTCGCCGCGACCGTCGCGATCGCCGCGACCGTCGCGGACACCTCGCCCGGCGTCCCGGCGGAGCGGGCGGGGCAGGCGCGATAAAGGCGCGCGGGAATTCGGGGCGCCGATCGCCTCGGCTACTGTTTCGAGCCGGGTGAGATCGGTGGAGGGGGCCTGATGGCGCGAGGGCAGGACCTGGCGAGCCTGGTGCTGCTGACCGCGGAAGGGCAGGACCCGGCGCTGATCCACCGCAGCGTGCTGGACCGGGTGGCCGAGATCGCCGACCGGCTGGGCTGCCGCGCCGCCGCCCGGCTCGGCTGGCCGCCCGTCGTTTTCCGAGGCGCCGAACTCGCGCGGCTGCGGCGTGACCTGGAGCAGGTCATCGCGTTCGCGGACGCCGTCCGGCGCACCGGCTGGGTGCTGGGCGAGATGGCCGTCGCGCCCGGCGATCGGCCGGAACGGGTATTGGAGACGTCCGAGGGCGGCCTTTTCGCGTATTCGGCCCGCGGGTTCGAATGGCGTGACGCGGCGGGGAGTCGTCCCGTCACCGAACTGTCCGAGGCGTCCGGGACGGCGCGGCGGGTGCCGCTGACCGACCTCACCGAGCCGCTGACCAGGGTGGTGGCGCGAGCCGAAATCCTGGAGGTGCGCGAGCGCGCGGCCACGACCGATCGCGGGGGGTTGTCCTGAGACCCGGCCGTCGCTCTGTACCCTTATGGCGACGTTTCGCGAGCCGGCAAGTTTCACGAGGTGACGGTATGTCCGGCGTAGTGGTCTACCTGCCGTCGGATTCGTGGCGCGACGGGGTGCACAGGGAACTCGGGCCGGGTGAGAGCCTGAATTTCGGACGCGGCGCCCCCAACCTGAAGGTCGATCTGCGCCTGGACAACCCCACGGTGCCGCGGCTGGCGGGCGAGATCCTCGCGGTCGAAGACCACTGGCGGCTGAGCAACCTCAGCGACAGCCGCGCCTATGTGGTCGAGAACCCGGAGGGCGGCGGCGAGTATCTGCGGGTACCGCCGCGCCGGGCCTCCTATCCGATCCCGTTCGAGTTCTCGCGGATCGTGCTCTCCACCCAGGGCGAGACCTCGTCCTTCCAGGTTTACGCGCCGCGCCACCTGTATTTGGAATCGGCCGGTGAGGAATTGCTCGACCTGGGCGGCTCCTCCACCATGTCGGCATTCTCGCTGGACGCCGACGCGACCTACTTCCTCGTCCTGGTCGCCCTTTGTGAACCGCGCCTTCGCGGGGAGTCCTTCACGGCCATACCGACCTCACGTCAGGTCGCGGAACGGTTGCGCACCCGTCCGGGACGCCCGCTCACCCAGCGCGCGGTCAACTTCCACATCGACTACCTCGCCGAGCAGAAACTGCGGGTCAGGCAACCCTTCGAGGAAGAAAGGCAGGACGGGAAACGCACGGCGGTGGTGGACACCGCGCTGCGCTTCGGCCTGGTCCAACCGGACCATCTGTCGCTGCTGCCCGGCCGCCGTCCGTAGGTCCATTTGTGGCGTACGTCACAACCGGGCGATGTCACGAAGATCGGGGCCGTCCAGTCATATTTTCGACCTAGGACCTGGGCAGAGGTACCCCGATGCAGCCCCTACGAGCAGACGACCCACCGCGGATCGCCGACTACCGGCTGGTCGCACGGCTGGGCGCGGGAAGCATGGGGCGGGTCTTCCTCGGCCGGGGCCCGTCCGGCGACCTGGTCGCGGTGAAGGTCGTCCACGCGCGCTTCGCCCATCGCCGTGACCACCGCGAACGCTTCGCCCGTGAGGTCGCCGCCGTCCGCGGCGTCGACTCCGCGTACGTGGCGCCGGTCATCGACCACGACGTGGAGGCGGCCGAGCCATGGCTGGCCACCGCGTACCTCCCCGGTCTCAACCTGCAGCAGACCGTGGAGTTACACGGTCCGATGCCGGGTCCGTCGGTGCGCGCCCTCGCAGCGGCCCTGGCCGTGGCGCTGAAGGCCGTCCACCAGGCCGGGGTGCTGCACCGGGATCTCAAGCCGCCGAACCTGGTCCTCACGCCCGACGGGCCGCGGATCGTGGACTTCGGCATCGCCCGCCCCGGCCGGGCCGACACGATCACCATCCCCGGTGCGCTGCTCGGCACCCCCGGCTATCTCCCTCCGGAGCGGATCCGCGACCGGGACTCGGGACGTCCCGGCGACGTTTTCGCGTTCGGCGCCTCGCTGGTCTACGCGGCCACCGGCGAGTCGCCCTTCGGCGGCGGTTCCGCGCAGGTGCTGCTGTACCGCACCCAGTTCGAGGAGCCCCGGCTCGACGCGCTGCGCTCCGTCCTGGACGGCGACCCGGAATTCCTCGAGATCATCGCGAGCTGCCTGGCGCGCGATCCCGGGCGGCGCCCCACGGCGGCGGACCTGGCCGGACGCCTCTCGGAGACACCCGGCGGGCACCGCCCCGCCCAGGTGGACGAGGCGGTGCCCACCGACCGGAGAGCGTCGGCCGGGTCCTACGGCCGCCGGGCCGTTCTCGCGCTCGGCCTGGCCGCCCCCATCGCGGCGGGTTTCGGCCTGTCGGCGCGCGACAGCCCCCGGACACCGACGCTACGACCAGCTGCCGCGGACGACCGATCGCCACTGTGGACCTACCGCAGCCCCGACGACGAAGGCGGTTACTGGTTCAGGCGGCCCACGGTCGCGGGGAATGTCGTCTACCTCAGTTCGACCCGGGGGCTCCACGCGCTCGACTGCGCGCGCGGAACCCTCCTGTGGACGTTCAACCGCGGACGGCCCGTCAATTCAGGTGCCGCAGTACTGTCACCGGACATCGTCGGTGACTCGGGAGCCGTCCTGTTCAGCGACGGGTTCCTGCACGCGGTCGACACGGTCGACGGCTCACCCGTCACAGGGTGGCCTGAGCCCGGGATGGCCTTCACCGGCGTCCCGGCCGTGAGCGGAAAGCAGTTCTATCTGTGCGACACCACCGGAAAGCTGACCGCTTACGACGGCGGTACAGGGCGCCCATGCTGGAGCCTACGGCCGGGACGTTCTGGCTCCCAGGCAGGGCGCGATCTCGACCTCGATCCGGTCGTCGCCGGTGACCACGTCTACGTCGCCACCGACGGCCTGTTCGCGATCGACACCACGTCCCGCGCTGTGAAATGGCGGTTCGGTGACGCCGACAGGGCTCCGGTCGTCCGGCGCGGGCTCGTCTACAGTGCGGGCGGCAACCACGTGTACGCGCTGGACGAGGCCACCGGCACCGTCCGCTGGAGCCGTGACGTCGGCACCCGGACGACCGGTGGCGTGACCGTGGCGGCCGGGCTCGTGTTCGCCGGTGACGCCGCCGGTCGCCTGCACGCCCTGGACGCCGGGACGGGACGTCCGCACTGGCGGTTCGGCACCAACGGCCCGTTGCGCGCCGCCCCACCCGTGACCGCCGGAACCGTGTACGCCGCCGCGGATCACGATCGCCTCTACGCGATCGGGGCGTCGGACGGGCGGCTGCGCTGGAGCCACTCGCTGGGCCGCCAGACCAAGGTCCACGCGCAGTTGTGGCGTGGCAGCGTCCTGGTGTGCGTAGACCTCACACGCCTCTGCGCGTTCCCGTTGTGAAGGCCGGTGGGGCGGTTTCCGGAGGCGGCGGGCCGAGTCGGCGGCGGGCGATCGTGGGCCTTGCCGGAGCCGCGGTCGCCGGGGGCGCGGTGACCTGGCCGTCGGTCGGTGAAGAGGAGCATGCGACGCTCGCCCCTGTCGCCGGTGACCCCGCGATGTGGACGGCGGACGCGGAATCCGCCGACGAGGAGTTCTTCGGACCGGTCACCCCAGGCGGGCTCCTGCTGGTCGAGCAGCCGCTCACCGCGCGAGGCCGGACGAGGGCCCTGTCCCGGCTGGACGCGGTGACGGGCAACCGGGTGTGGTCGGTGTCGATTGAGCCGCCGCTCGGAAGACTCCGGAAAGTGCTCGTCGCAGATTCCGTCGTGCTGGTGCGGACAGAGGAGGCGTTGCAGGCGTTCGACCTGCGCACCGGACGGCCGGCGTGGCGCCGCGACAGGAAAACGCCGGGCGGGAGCTCCGCCACGGTGCTGGCGGGCGCGGGCCTTGTCCTCGACAGCGGTCAGAGCAGGCCCGAGGCCGAGCTCGACCCGCCGTACACCACGCACGCGTACGAGACCGCCGGCGGGCGGTTGCGCTGGACGACGGAGATCCAGCCGGCGGTGTGGACGCAGTCGTCCTCGATCCACGCGGCGGGGCTGCTGCTCGGCGCCGCGACGTCGGGCGCCTCGTCCGCCCGGAGCGCGATGAGCCTGCCGTTCTCCTACGCCGTGGACGCCGCCACGGGACGGCAACGCTGGTGGCGGTCGCTGTCCAAGGACGAAGAGGTTTCCAAGATGACGCTGGCCTACGCCACCCACGGCACTGTTCTCGTCTCGCTGGACGGACGCGTCCTCATCGCCCAGGACGCCAGAACCGGAACCATCCGCTGGCATTCACGCTTCGGCGCGCGCAAGGGTCGCGCTGCGACCGGCGCGGACATTCCCGTCGCCGCCGGGGACACCGTCCACCTGTGCTGTGCCGACGGTGTTCTGCGCGCGTTCGACCTGCGTGACGGCCGTCGGCGTTGGGAGTTCGCCCTGGGGGAGGGGCCGTCCGCCATGCGGGGCGTCCCTGCACGGCCGCGTCCGATCGTCGGAAATGGTCTGGTGTACGTCACGACCGAGAGCACGCTGCACGTTCTCGACGCCGCTGACGGCCGTCGCCGGTGGAGCCGTCCCGCCTACGAATCCCACGGCGGGCCGGTCATGGTCAGGGGTCATCTGTTCCTGGCGGACGGGGAGTCGGTCATCGGCTACGGGCCGTCCGACGGAAATGTCCGCCTTCGCCTCGACCTCAAGGCTCTTGGCCTGGACGGGAGGAGCATCGAGCTGACCACCGACGGCGTCCGGCTCTACGTCCTCGCCAGGGACCAGGTCCTCGCCCTCAGCCTGGCGGGCTGACGATGGAACCGCTGAGGCCCGGCGACCCGGAGCAGGTCGGCGGCTACACGTGCTTCGCCCGCCTCGGAGCGGGCGGCATGGGGCAGGTGTTCCTCGCCCGAGCGGACGACGGAGCGCTGGTGGCGCTGAAGCTCATCCATCCCGACCTGGCCGAGGATCCGGCCTTCCATGCCGGTTTCGCGCGGGAGGCGGCGGCGATTCGCAAGGTGAGCGCCCCCTACACGGCACCGCTCCTCGACGCCGGTGACGAACCCCGCCCTTGGCTCGCCGCGGCCTACCTTCCTGGCCTTTCGCTGGAGGAGGCAGTGAGACGGCACGGCCCGCTGAGCATCGACGCCACCCGACGTCTCGGCGCTGCGCTCGCCAAGGCGCTGGACTCGATCCACAAGGCGGGTGTGGTCCATCGGGATCTCAAGCCCGGCAACATCGTGCTGACCGCCGACGGCCCCCGCGTGGTGGACTTCGGCATCGCCGCAGGCCACGATCTCGGTGCCACCGACCGGAGCGCCGTGCCGTACGCCGGGACGCCCGCGTACATGGCGCCGGAGTACTCGACCGGCGGCCCGGCCGCCTTCCCCGCCGACGTCTTCGCCCTCGGCGGCGTCCTGGTGTTCTGCCGGACGGGCACGCCACCGCCGAGCACGGCCGACCTTCTCGCCCGCGTGGGCGACGAGGGCCTTGCAAGGGTGATCGCCGCGTGCCTCGCGGAGGATCCCGCACGGCGGCCGAGCCCGGAGCGACTGGTCACCGCGCTGTCCTCGGGGGACGGGACCGTGAGCCGGGTGGCGCCGCCCACCGGGGCGTTCGCGGATCGTCGCGCGCTGCTGCGGATCTCCGGTGTGGGCGCCGCGGCCGTGGCGGGAGTGGCGGCGGTCCGTCCGCTGGCGCGCACGTCGCCCGCGGTGGCGCCCGTCCTGTGGACGGCCCGCGCGACCATGGTGAGTGGTTCCGAAGCCGGGCCCGAACTGGAGCGCGGTCTGCTGTTCCTCGACCGGACCGTCGTCACCCGGTCCGGCGCGGCGCGCTTGGACCTCTGCCGCCTGGACGACACAGGACGCCACAAATGGCGCCGCCCCCTCGCGCCCTTCGAACGCAGGCACGGCGAGGTGGCCGCCGCCCTTGGGAGCCTGTGGGTCCGCAGCCGCCGGGAACTGCACGTCATCGATCCTGATACCGGCCTTGTACGAGGGTCCTGGCAACGTTCGTTCGCTGGGCTGTCTCCGGCCGTGGCGCCTGGTGACTCACTGGTATACGACGTCGCCGCCACTGCACTCCCTCAGGAAAGCGGCACGGTTTACGCACACGAACCCGGCACCGGTCGTGTCGTCTGGCAGCGCCCAATCGAAGGCAGGCCGACAGGCCCCATCGTCGTCGCCGGAAACGCGGTCTACGTCATGAGTGCCTCAGCCCCAGGACGCTGGGAGCATTTGCACGCCCTGGACGCCGAAACCGGCGCTGTGCGCTGGATCTCCGTTAATGACGACAACGAGGTGATCCAGGGACGGCCGGTCGCGCCGCGCTACACCGACGCGTCCTTCTGCGTCGCGGACGGCACCGTTTACGTCTCCCTTGAGGGCCGCGTCGTCTATGCCCTCGACGCCCGTACAGGCGCCCATCGCTGGCGGATCCAACCGCCACTCAACGCCGACGTCATTGTGCCCGACCCCTATTTGACGACCGGTTTCCCAGCGGTAAGCGGAAACACATTGCTCCTGCCCACAGGGGACGGGCTCCTGTACGCGTTCGACAGATCGAGCGGCCGCCAGCGCTGGACCGCCGTCACCCGGCCGTCGCCGACGGCCGTCGGGGCCTCCCGCCGCCGTTCGGCGCCGCTCGTCGGGGACGGTCTGGCCTTCGTCCGGAGCGCGGACACGGTACGCGCGCTCGGGGCCGAGGACGGCCGCGTCCGCTGGGGGCGGGAGACTGATCCCTCGGCGGGCGAGCCCGTCCTGGCCAACGGAATTCTGCACGTGCCCGGTAAGGCGGACGTCACCTCGTACGACCCGTCCACCGGCAGGACAATCCAGCGGCTCGACCTGGGCGCCCAGCGCCGCCGCCCCACCGCCCTGGTCCCCGGACACGAAGCCTTGTACGTCGTCGCGGGCGTGGACACCCTGATCGCCCTGGGCCTCAGAGCTACTCGTCAAAGATGGTCCTGAGTAAAAGCGAGTTGTCCATGAGGAAAGGATCACAAGGCGATGCGATTGCGTCGCCAAATCCCGGTCGGTAATGTCCCGGCGGACTAGTGAGAATCTTCCCGCTTTTGGGTGGCATCATGCATGGGAGAAATGTCATCAACCGTAAGCAGCTCCTACCCGCGGGCATTCTGGCCCTGGCCGCCGCCGTCGTCCTGACCGGGTGCGACGCCCTGCCGGGCGGCGACAAGGAAGCCGACGATCCCCCGTCTCCGCCGACATCTTCGGCACCGTCCTCCGGCACGCCAACGCCCGCCTCCAGCGTCCCGCCCGCAGCGGGAAACGCCCAGGTCACCGCGCCCGGTACCAAGCTCAGGGTCGGGGAGAGGGCCGTCGTCCCGTGGGAGTACGGGTCCACGAAGGGCACCATCGGCATCACCGTCACCTCGATCGAACCGGGAGACGTGACCGCGTTCCGCTCGCGGTTCGGTGCCAAGGCGGCGAGCCTGGTGCCGTACTACATCCGCTTCACGGTCGAGAATGTCGGCGGGACCGACCTGTCGAATGTCGGGGCTCCGCGCCTCAGCGCCCAATTGTCGGACGGCAGCCCGACCGGCGTCGTCCTGTCGGGTTCGCTGCCCGACTGCGAATCCGAGGACGCCGGCAGCGAGTTCACCACGGTGGGCGCCAAATTCGAGACCTGCACTTTGCAGGCCGCACGGAACGGAAGCACGATCAGCAGCGCCCTGTTCGATGACGAACTCGGCGGTTACGAGGACCAGGAACTGGTGTGGAGCAAATGATCGCCGCCCCCCGTCCTTCGCGGCGCCGGTGGCGTGCCCTGGCGGAGCCGGTCCGGGACGCGCCCGCGCCTCTGGCCACCTCGATTCCCGCGCCGGGCAGCACCGTCCGCGAGATCGGCTGGGGTTACGTCTCGACCGAGCACAACGACCCGGCGCAGCTCCCGACCAAACTCCAGCAGCTCGACACCCGCGTCGCCGATCCGAAGAACCCGGAATGCCACGCCGTCGACGGCACCGGCGACACGTCCTGGGGCATCCGCGACGGCGATTCTGCACGTCGGTCGAGAACGACTCCCAGGGAGCCTGCGGTGGCGACTCCGGCAGCCCGGTGCTGAGCCGCGTCCACGGCCGCTGGACGTTCACCGGAGTGACCTCCCGCGGAGTCGGCGACATCTGCGGGGAGACGCCCGATATCCACACCAGCGTCGCCGCTCACCGCACTTGGATCCGCACGGTTTCAGGCACCTGAACACGGCGGAGCGGCGGTGCGGAATAGGCGCCCTGCCGGGAAGGTGTCACTTCCTCGGCAGGGCGTCGGCGCGCGCAACCGGGCTATTCCGCGTAGGGCTGGTCGGGGGCCTTCTCGCTGTAGCCCAGGCTCCAGATGTACCCGTCCGGGTCCGCGAAGGAGCCGCCGTACCCGCCCCACGGCAGTTTGCCGCCGGGCTTGAGGATCGTCGCGCCGGCCTTGCGGGCCTCCTCGATGATCTCGTCGATCCGCGCCTCGCTGCGGACGACGTAGGTGAGCACCAGCCCGCTGAAGCCGTTGCCCTCGGCGGTGGTGCCCACCTGGTCGGCCAGCCCGTCGCGGCCGTAGAAGCCGACCGGGGTGGCGCCGTCGGTCTCGAAGAAGACCGAGATGCCGAAGTCGTTCTTGATCTTCCAGCCGAGGCCCTCGGTGTAGAACTCCTTGGCCCGTTCCATGTCCCGGACGCCGAGAAGGATCGAGCTGACGTTCGCTTTCATGGTGTTCTCCTTGTGTTGGCCCCTTTACGGAAATCACGCTATGGCGCGGGCCGCGGGCGGCGCTTCTTGATTCCTGACCGATGGAACCGCCCGTGACCTGCACCACTCGGGTTGACCTCAAGTTCGGTCGAGGTGGCAGGGTTCCGGGCATGAGCGAAGACAGAGTTGTCATTTATGAGGAGACAGGCGCCGACCCCGGAACCGACGTCATGACGATCCAGAACGGTGCCGGACGCACGCGCGTGCGGGCCGTGGGCAAGCCGGAGGAGATGGTCGAGCTGGTGTCCCGGCTGACCGGCGAAGGGGTGACCCAGATCGAGATCTGCGGCGGGTTCGGCGCGGTGTGGCATGCCGCGGCCGGCCGCGAGGCCGGTGGAAAGGTGCCCGTGGGGGCCATCTACTACGGGTTCGAGTCGCTTGTGGGCGTGGCGTCGTACAAGACGCGTTTCGAGGCCGGGGAGGAGGACGTGCTGTCGGAGGCGTTCATCATCGTCCACGAAGGCGCGGACCCGTCGAGCGACGTGGTGGTCCACGAGAAGGCCGCGGGCGGTAGGACGACTTTCGTCGCGGTGCCCGACCAGGCCACCGCCGGCGAGGTCGCCGGAACCATGGCCGACGACCTCCACTTGATCGAGCTGTACGGCGGTTCCGGGCCGGAGGGGGCCGAGCCGGTCATCCAGGCGGTCGACGGCCAGGTCCCTGTCGGCGTCAGCGCGTACCGGCGTTAGGAGCCGACCTGAGGGGTCCAGGCGGTCTGGATCTGTTCGGTGGGACGCCGCGGCGGGCCAGGAGGGCGCGTCCTTCGGGGAGGCGGCGGGACGCGGTCCCGTTGACGAGTCGGCCCTCCATGCGGTCGCCGGAGAACAGCAGGCCCGGCGAGGACATCTCGGTGAGCGACTGCAGGACGGGCTCGTACAGGGCCCGCGCCGCCCCGCCGGTGCGGCGGGCGACGATCAGGTGCAGGCCCAGGTCGGTGCCCTGCGGGACGACCACCACCTTCTCGGTGCCCTCCGGCCCCCCGACCACGTAGTGCGTCGCCGTCCGCCCGCTGTGGTCGTCCCAGGCGACCTCGATCGAGATCCGCGCGTCGGTGATCCGCACCTTCCCCGGCCGGTACTGCCCCGCCTCCCGGACGGCGGTCGGCGTAGAGGTCGGCACCCGTTCTCCGGACGGCCGCGCCCGTTCCTGCTCGCGGGCGTCCCCCGTGTCGTCCGGCAACAGCCCCATGACACCGACCACGGCCCCGCCAACGAGAAACGCCGCCACCGTAGCCAACACAGGCCCAAGCCCCCGCGAGCCCCGCACACCCACGGCCGGCCGCTCCACCTCGCCACGAGGCTCCGTCCGCGCCTCGGTCTCCGCCTCCGGCCGCCCCTCGGCACCGGAGGACTCCCACGACCACCCCTGGAGCCCCGACCAGTCAGACCCAGGCGCCTCCGGCAGGATTTCCTCCAACATCCGGACGAACGCGCCCGCCGACGCATGCCGTTCGGCGAGCTCCGCCGCCATCGCCACCGCCACGGCCTCCGCCAGCCGCTCCGGCACGTCACCGCGCGGCAGCGCCGGAACAGGCCCGGCCAGCCCGCGGAGGGTGGCGCCGCCTGACAGAAGCGGCCCGTCCTGACCAAACGTCCGATCTCACCCAGCATTCCCACACCCGTCACCCACCGTTCACAGCACCTCATCGAGGTCTGAGAAGGGATCGGTAAACGGTGAGGATCTGGTCGGTGACGCTGGGCCAGGAGTAGCGGCGGGCGTTAGCGGCCGCAGCAGCCCCCATGTCGCCGCGCATTCGGGAGTCGCTGAGGAGAGTGGTAAGCGCGTTGGCCAGCGCATCAGCATTGGCCGCCGGCACGAGCATTCCCGTTCTCCCTTCCAGAACATGCTGCTGGAGACCGCCGACCGCTGGCGCGATAACAGGGACGCCACAGGCGGCGGCTTCAAGCGCAGCGGTGCCGAAGGGTTCATAAAGCGGTGCGCAAACAAAGACATCGGCGGACCGCAGCAACTCAGGCACACGCTCATGAGCGATACGTCCGAGGAATTCGATCCTGGTGTCGACTTCATGCTTCCGGGCAAGGCCGCGCAGTCGCCGTACAGTCGCGTCGGCGTCAAGGGCGTCCCGTGCCGGACCACCCGCGATGAGCAGTTCGGCGTCCAACGTCTCAGCTACCTTCGCGACGCCATCGATGACCGTGTCCACCCCTTTGCGAGGGACGAGCCGTCCGACGGTCACCATACGAAGGCGCCCGTTACGCGGAAAGGCGTCCCCCTGAGGCGTGAAGCGCTCCAGGTTCACTCCCACCGGAACGATCGTGATTTTGCTCCGCGAAATACCGTTAGACGCGGTGAGATAACCGACCTCCTCAGGAGTGAGAGCGACAACGGCGTCGGCCATCTGACCAACGGCGCGTTCGGATCCAACTCTCTCTCTCTCTCTCTCTCGTGGAGGTTTCTTGAGGGGCCGGGATGGTGGGCGATCCGTTCCAGCCCCAAGGCGTGAAAGGTGGTCACGACGGGGATCGCGGTGCGGCGCGTCCCGGCCAGGGCGGCGACGCCGCTCATCCAGTAGTGAGCGTGGACCAGGTCGGGCGGCTCTTCCTGCCAGTGCAGGGCGAGCTGGTCGCCGAAGTCGCCCATCAGCGGCGCCAGTTCCTCCTTGGGGAGTTGCCGGGCGGGCCCGGCGGCGATGTGGACTACCTGCACCCCGGGGGCAAGGCGGACGCGTGCGGGCTGACGCGAAGAGGAGCGCCGGGTGAACACCGTCACGTCGTGCCCCTGGGCGGCCAGTTCCAAGGAGAGCTCACGGACGTAGACGTTCTGACCTCCCGCATCAGTGCTGCCAATGTCCTCGGCCAGCGGGCTGGCGTGCTCCGATACCTGGGCGATGCTGAGCGGGAAATCGGGCATGCAGGCAGTATCGCCCACCCGGGCTCGAAAGACACGGCCGTTCCCACCCGATCACGTAGACAAGAGACGACGCGATCACTGAGACTCGTGCCATGAAGAACCCGGAGGATCCGAACGAGTCCGGCTCCGGTGCATCGGCGGGCCGTGACATTCACCAGGACGGGCAGTTCGTCGCCGGTCGTGATACCCGCATCGAATCGATGAGCATCCATTACCACCAGTCCGACATTCCGCGGCCCAGAGGCCCGGCCACCGGATTACGCCGCGGCGTGACGACGTTCATCGGACGGGCCGAGCAACGCGAGTATCTGCGCGGTCTGCTCGACTTTCAGAGCAATCCGTTTCCTTTGGTGAACGTTCTCAACGGGCCCGGATGCGGGAAGACCTCGCTGGCCCTGCGCGTGGCGCGAGATGTCGCCGCGGGCTATCCCGGTGGCCAGCTGTTCCTGGAGCTGAGCCAGGCGGGGCTACCGGAACTGGACGCCTTCGAAGCGCTGTTCCGGCTGCTTCTGCAACTCGGCATTCCCGAGGACCGGATCCCTTCGAGCCTTCAGGGCCGCATCGAGATCTTCCATGCCGAGCTGCGCGAACCGACCCTGCTCCTGCTCGACAGCGTGACATCGGTGAATCAGATCATGGAGTTACTGCCCAGTCGGCCCGACTGCGGGGTGCTCATGACGTCCCGGCGCAGTTTCTCCGAGCTGGAGGGTATTCGGGAGATGGACCTGGGCAGCATGCCGGACGACGAGGCCAGGGCCCTGCTGGAAGCGCGTATCGGCGCGGACCGTGTCGCCGCCGAGCCGGACGCGGCCCGCAGGATCGTCCAGCTGTGCGGAAGGCTGCCGCTGGCTTTGCACATGGCCGGGGCCCAGCTCACCAAACCGTCCAACAAGCGGCTTTCCCTGGCCGAATTCGCCGACCGTCTCGCCGCGGAACGGCTGGACCTGCTCAAGACCGACCACCTCGACCTGAGGACGTCCTTCTCCCTCAGCTGTCAGGAACTCAGCCCGGAGGCCGCCCGGCAGTTCCGGCTGCTGAGCCTTATCGCGGTCCCTGACTTCGGGAACACACTGGCGGTGGCCGTTGACGGCACCGAGGCGGCGGGAGACGCGCTCGCCGAACTGTTCGACGCCCACCTGATCGAACCGGTCGGCCAGGACCGTGGCCGCTTCCACGATCTGGTCAAGGTCTTCGCGCAGGAAAGGGCCGCCGCGCAGGACGACGGCGACGAACGCGAGGCGGCCGTAGACCGCGCCCTGACCTGGGCCGTCGAGACAGTCACCCAGTGGGGGAGCCATATCGGTGTCGACGGCCGCCGTACAGCCGACGACGCCGCATACAAGGCGGCGCTGCAAGGGCTCGACACCGAGCACCAGGTCTTGATGGCTTGCGTTCGGCAGGCCGCCGCAACCGGGCGTGACGATATTCCGTGGCGTGTCGTCACCCACCTGGCGGGCTACTTCGAAGTGCGCGGAAACTGGGCCGACTGGCTGGAGGGCGCGGACCTGGCGATCGAGTCCGCGTCCAGGCTCGCCGATCCCGCCGCGCTGGGCCTGGCACGGCATATGCGCTCGTGGCCGCTGCGGCAGCGGCGTCGGCTGACGGAGGCGATCGAGGAGAGCGTGGCGGCGCTGACCCTGTTGCAGGCGGTGCCCACCGCGGAGGTGGCACGCGCCGATGTGCTGTCCCACCTGGGCACGCTGTATCGCGAGACGCACCGCTACGACGAAGCGGAGCACTGCCTGAACCAGGCCGCCGAGATCTTCCGCGCCGCCGCCGATCCCCACGGTGAGGGCCTGGTGCTCCGGACGCTGGGGCACGTCCAGTTCTGGCGCCGCGACCTGGACGGCGCAGAAGCCACCCTCACCCGCGCGATCGACCTGCTCCACAGCGTCGGGGACCAGGCGGCCGAAGGCTGGGCGCACAACAACCTCTGCTCGGTGCGGGGTGCGCAATGGCGCTATGACGAAGCCGAGCGTCAGCACCAAGAGGCGTTGCGCATCTTCCAGCGCATCGGGCACCCGCAAGGCGAGGCATGGGCCCGCAACCACCTCGGCCGGATTCTCCGCCAGTACGGCCGGATCAACGAGGCGATCGACCACAACGAACGAGCCCTGGGGCTGTTCACCGAGATCGGCGATCTCTACGGCGAGGGCTGGGCGCTCGTCCACCTGGGCGTGGCGCGCCGGGACGTCGAACAACTGCGGGAGGCACAGCGCATCTTCGCCGCCATGGACGTCCCGGAAGAGGACGGCCTGGGCACCACGCTGCTGTGGCAGGGACATCTCCTACGCGACCGGGAACTGCTGGACGAGGCGATCGGTCACTTCGAGGTCGCCGGCAGCCTCCTCGGCCAAGGGAACGCGCTCCGCGAACGCGCCGATCTCGAACACCGCGCCGGAGACGACCGTGCGGCCGCGCGCTCCTACGACGACGCGTTGACCTTCCTGCGCCGGGCGGACGATCCGCACGGTGAAGCGCTCGCGCTGCTCGGCCTTGCCGAGATCGATCCGACCGCGAACAACGCCGCCGCGGCCGAGGCCATTCTCGCTCGCCTCGGCCTGCCGAACCGACCCTGAGGGAACATCATGGAACCGGTCACCCTGGCCGCCGCCGCGGTCGGCGCGCTCGTCCCCTACCTCGGCCAGATCGCCGGCGGAAGTCTGGCGCGCCTCGGCGAAGCCGCGTCGGACGGCGCGTCCCAGCACATCGTGGAGCTCTACCGGACGATCCGCGCCCGCGTGACCGGGACCCCCTACGAGGAGGCCGTCCTCGACGGCGCCGAAGCCCAGCCCGACAACGAAGGCCGGCGGGCCGCCCTGCAGAACGTCCTCGCCGAGCTCCTCGAAGCCGACCCCGACTTCGCCGCACGCCTCGAACACCTCGTTGAGCAGGCCGGCCAGGTCGAGGTCCGCCAGGTTCAGGTCACCGACTCCGGGGCCGTGGCCGCCAACGACCTCCACCAGTCGGGCACCTACGTGGCGGGCCGCGACCTGCACATTGGTGACATGTCCAACCCTGGCTCCTAGCGGCCTGCGGGTGCGAGCTGCTTGAGCGCCTGGAGGATGTCGGTCACTCGTTCCTTTGCGTCGCCGAAGAGCATTTGGGTGTTGTCGCGGAAGAAGAGAGGGTTCTGGACGCCGGCGTAGCCGGTGGCCATCGAGCGTTTGAAGACGATGACCTGCCGGGCGTTCCAGACCTCCAGGACGGGCATGCCCGCGATGGGGCTCGCCGGGTCCTCTTCGGCGGCGGGGTTGACGATGTCGTTGGCGCCGATCACCAGGACGACGTCGGCGGCGCCGAAGTCGTCGTTGATCTCGTCCATCTCCAGGACGAGGTCGTAGGGGACCTTGGCCTCGGCGAGCAGGACGTTCATGTGGCCGGGGAGGCGTCCGGCGACCGGGTGGATGCCGAACCTGACCTCGACGCCCTGGTCGCGCAGCCGTGCGGTGAGGTCGGCGACGGGGGCCTGCGCCTGGGCGACGGCCATCCCGTAGCCGGGAGTGATGATCACCGATGAGGCGGCGGCGAGCGCCTCGGCGGTCTCCGCGGCGGTGATCTCGCGGTGCCGGCCCTCGTCGCCGCCGGACGCGGCGGGCGCCTCCAGCCCGAAGCCGCCGGCGATGACCGAGAGGAACGAGCGGTTCATCGCCTTGCACATGATGGCCGACAGGTAGGCGCCCGAGGAGCCCACCAGCGCGCCGACGATGATCAGCAGGTCGTTGCCCAGCAGGAACCCGGACGCGGCGGCGGCCCAGCCGGAGTAGCTGTTCAGCATGGAGACGACGACCGGCATGTCGCCGCCGCCGATCGACGCGACCAGGTGCCAGCCGAGCAGCAGCGCCACGACGGTGACCGTGACGAGCGACCACGGCTGCGGGTCGGCGACGAAGGCGATCGTGAGCGCCGCGAAGGCGACGAGCGCGCCGACGTTGAGCAGGTTCTTGCCGGGCAGCATCAGCGGTGCGGACTTCAACCGTCCCGACAGTTTGCCGAAGGCCACGACCGAGCCGGTGAGGGTGACGGCGCCGATGAAGACGCCGATGAAGACCTCGGCGCTGTGGATGCCGAGCATGTCCTCGCGGGCGAGTTCGGTCGCCTCCGTCCCGCCGGGATGGCGTTCGACGTGCAGGTAGCCGCTCCAGCCGACGAGGACGGCGGCCAGCCCGACGAAGCTGTGCAGCAGTGCGATGAGCTCGGGCATCGCGGTCATCTCGACCGCCCTGGCCCGGTTCAGGCCGATCAGGGCCCCGGCCGCGATCGCCGCCACGAGCAGCCCGAACGCGGGAAGGCCGATGTCGTCGTCGATGGTGAGGGCGACGGTGGCGACGAGCGCCACGGCCATGCCGAGCATGCCGTAGGTGTTGCCCAGGCGGGCGGACTCGTGCCGGGAGAGCCCGGCCAGCGCGCGGATGAAGAACAGTGCCGCGACGATGTACGCCGCGGTCGCCGTGGTCGCGATCGTCATGGGCTAGCTCCTGACGAACATGGCGAGCATGCGGCGGGTGACCGCGAATCCGCCGAAGACGTTGATGCTCGCGAGCAGGATCGCCGCGAGCGAGAGCACGGTGATGCCCGCGCTCCCCGTACCGATCTGCAGCAGCGCCCCGACCACGATGATCCCGGAGATCGCGTTGGTCACC
>JBOHBY010001012.1:0-3731 GCA_050698635.1 Spirillospora sp. | reverse complement strand
GGACGGACGTAGGTGTAGGCGACGTAATGTCCGCTGACGAGCAACCCGGTGGCGATCAAGCCCGCTCGGACGCGGGGCTCCGCGACGAGCCGGAATGTGCCGCGCAGTCCGGTTGTCCGATCCACGGGGAGTGGTGGGAGCAGTACCGCCATCGCCGCCGCGAGGACGACGGTGAACGCGGCGGCCGCGGCGAAGGCCGTCCGCCAGCCTGCGGCCTCGCCCAGGAACGTTCCGGCGGGCACGCCCAGAACCGACGCGATCGCGACGCCGCTGAAGGCGACCGCGATGGCCGTCCCTCGCGACCGTTCGGGGACGAGCCGGGCCGCCATGGACGCCGCCAGCGCCCACACGCCGCCCATGCCCGCGCCGACGAGGACGCGTCCGGCCATCAGCGCGAAGACGTTCGGCGACCATGCCGCCACGGCGTTCCCTACGGCGAGGATCAGCAGGAGCGCCACGACCACGGGACGGCGGTCCGCACGGCGCAGGACGGGGACGACCAGCGGCGCGGACACGGCGGCGACCAGGCCCGTGACCGTCAGGGCCAGTCCGGCGACCCCCTCGCTGATGCCGAGCGTCCGTCCGATCGGGGTGAGCAGGCCCACCGGAAGCATCTCGGACGTGACGACGGTGAACGTGGCGGCGGCGACGGCCCCGACCGCCGCCCAGGCGGCGAGGCCGGCGCGGTCCGGGGAGGGCGCGTGTCTCATGGGCCGAGTCAACCGGCGGCCGGGCGGGCGGAACAACGACGGGTCTCTCACGGCTGCATTAGTGACGCTCATCGATCACAGAGGCGGGACGGGATGGCCGGTCTGGAATTGCGTGAACTCGAATGCTTCCTCGTCCTGGCCGAGGAACTGCATTTCGGGCGGGCCGGTGAACGGCTGTACGTCTCGCAGGGCAGGGTCAGCCAGTTGCTGCGTTCGCTGGAGGAGCGGGTCGGGGCCCGGTTGGTGGAGCGGACGAGTCGGCGTGTCCGGCTCACTCCGCTCGGGGAGGCGTTCCAGCGGAGTTTGCGTCCCGCCTATGACGGGGTGCGTCAGGCGGTGGACGATGCGCGTCTCGCGGCGCGCGGTGTCGAAGGCACGCTGCGGCTGGGCTTCCAGTGCACGGCCAACGACCAGGTGACGGAGGCCGTTTCGCGGTTCCAGGAGCGGCATCCGGCTTGCGTCGTCGAGCTGGTGGAGTTGCCGCTGCACGACCCGTTCGGGGCGCTGCGGGGAGGCGGGCTCGACGCGGCGATCGTGCTCGGGCCCGTGCTGGAGGACGATCTCGTCGTCGGCGCGAACTTTTCACGGGAGCCGCAGACGGTCGCGCTGTCGGTGCGGCATCCGCTGGCCGCGCGGGAGTCGTTGTCGGCGGAGGAACTGGCCGGGTGCGCGCTGATCCGGGTGGGTGGGCCCGCACCTGGATATTGGCGGGAGTGCTTTTCTCCGTCGGTGACGCCTGGGGGTCGTCCGATCGGGGCCGGGCCGGTGGTCGGCACCCTTCAGGAGGGGCTCGCGGTGGCGGCGGCGGGACGGGCGCTGATGCTGCTGTGCCGGGCCACCGCCGAAGTCCACGATCGGGGGGCCGTGACGTACGTCCCGGTGATCGGGTTGCCCGACTCCACGCTGGCGCTCGTCTGGCGTCGTGATCACGAGACCGCCCGGGTTCGCGCCTTCGCCGACGGGCTGGCGGACGTCGCGCGCAGGCGAGCGGGTGAAACCGAGCTGAAAGCGGGCTGAAGGCGGAGGCGCGCAGGCTCCGGGACATGAAGAGAGAACCGGAGCAGACGGCCATCCAGGCGATCGGTCTGCGGAAGGCGTTCGGGGAGAAGGTCGTCCTCGACGGGATAGATCTCGATGTTCCGCGCGGGACGGTCTTCTCGCTGCTCGGTCCCAATGGGGCGGGCAAGACGACGGCCGTGCGGATCCTGTCGACGTTGATCCCGGCGGACGGCGGCGAGGTGCGCGTCGCGGGGCGTGATCTGGCGAAGAACCCGGACGGGGTCCGGATGGCGATCGGCGTCACGGGCCAGTATTCGGCGGTGGACGGCCTGCTCACCGGCCGCGAGAACCTGATCCTCATGGCCGACCTGCACCACCTCGGCAAGGCCGCCGGCCGCCGGGCGGCGGACGAGCTGCTGGAGCGCTTCGACCTGGCGGACGCGGCGCGCACGATGGCCGCCACCTACTCGGGCGGCATGCGCCGAAGGCTGGACCTCGCGATGACGCTCATCGGCGCCCCGCAGATCATCTTCCTCGACGAGCCGACGACCGGTCTCGATCCGCGCAGCCGCCGCACCACGTGGGAGATCATCCGCGGGCTGACGAAGAACGGCGTGACGATCTTCCTCACGACGCAGTACCTGGACGAGGCCGACCACCTCGCGGACAGGATCGCGGTGCTGGACGGCGGCCGTCTCGTCGCCGAGGGCACCTCGGACGAGCTGAAACGGCTGGTGTCGGGCGGGCACGTCCGGCTCCGGTTCCATGACCTGGCCGCGCTGGACGCGGCGGCCCGCACCCTCGGCGAAAGCAGTGCGGTGACCCGGGACGACGATGCGCTGGCCCTGCAAGTGCCGAGCGACGGCGGCGTCCGGTCGCTGCGCGGCCTGCTCGGACGGCTGGAAGACGAGGCGATCGAGGTCGGCGAACTGTCCGTGCACACCCCCGACCTGGACGACGTCTTCCTTGCCCTCACCGGCACCGAGAAAGGGACCACGCAGAAGCGGGACGAGGTGACGCCGGTATGAGCGCGCACGCGTGGACGGACTCCGCGACGATGCTGCGCCGCAACCTGCGGCACGCGCTGCGCTACCCGTCCCTGTCCCTCGCCGGCGTGATGATGCCGATCCTCATCATGCTGCTGTTCGTCGGCGTGTTCGGGAACGCGCTCGGCGCGGGTGTCGGCGGCCCGGCGGACGGCGACTATGTCAACTATGTCGCGCCGGGGATCATCCTGATGGCGATCGCGTCGGGGTGCATGACGACGTCGGTGTCGGTGTCACTCGACATGACCGAGGGCATCGTCGACCGGTTCCGGACGATGGCGATCGCGCGGGTGTCGCTGCTGACGGGCCATGTCGTCGGCAGCATGATCCAGACGCTGGTCAGCACGGCGGCGGTGATCGGGGTCGCGGTCGCGCTCGGCTTCCGGACCGGCGGCGGCCTCCTGCACTGGCTCGCCGCGATGGGCCTGCTGGTGCTGCTCACGTTCGCGCTGACCTGGGTGGCGGTCGCGCTGGGGCTGCTGGCGAAGAACCCGGAGGGCGCGAGCAACTCGCCGCTGATCATCCAGTTCATGCCGTTCCTCGGCAGCGCGATCGTCCCGCCGGAGTCGATGCCCGCGGGGGTGCGGTGGTTCGCGGAGTACCAGCCGTTCACGCCGGTCATCGAGGCCGTCCGGGGCCTGCTGGCCGGGTCGCCGGACGGGCGGGACGTGGTGGACTCGCTCGCGTGGTGCGCCGTGCTCGCGATCGGCGGCTACACCTACTCGAAGTTCCTGTTCAACCGGAAGGCGCCTCGGTAGCCGCGTTGGCCTCGTCGTCAGCGTCGTCCGTGAGGTCGTGGGCGCATCTCCGGACGGCGTCCCGCAGTTCAGCGCCGCTCAGGTCGGCGTACTCCGAAACGGCTTCGGAGTACGCCGGGGCGTCGGCGTTCTGGGCGGTGCGGCGGGCGGCCGCCGGGGACATCGTCGGGTGGAAGGAGCGGACGAAGTGCAGCCTGTCCGCCAGCGCGATCGTGCGC
>JBOHBY010001011.1:0-4129 GCA_050698635.1 Spirillospora sp. | reverse complement strand
GCGCGGGCTCCAGCGGCTGTTCCACGAGTACGTCGGCATCGGACCGAAGTGGGTGATCAGGAGGTACCGGATGCTGGAGGCGGCGGGGCGGGCCGAGGCGGGCGCGCGCGTCGGCTGGGCGGACCTGGCGGCCGAGCTCGGCTACACCGACCAGGCGCACTTCACCCGCGACTTCACCGCGGCCGTCGGGACGCCCCCCGCCAGGTACGCCCGCGAGGCCAGCACGGGTGGGGACACGGCTGGCAAGATCGACGTATGACGACCGTCCCCCTCGACCCGTTCGACGACCTCGCGGCGTTCCGCGCGCTCGCGGCCGAGCGGCTCGGCTCGTTCGCGCACACGACCGTCCCGGACGCGCCCGGGTTGCGGCGCGCCGGGGTCGTGCTGTGCGCGGTGGAATACGGCGGTGGCTCGTCGGTGATCCTGATCAGGCGCGCTTACCAGGGGCGGAACGCCGGGCAGTGGGGGCTGCCCGGCGGGCGGCTGGAGGACGGTGAGACGCCCGAGGAGGCGGCGCTGCGGGAACTGCACGAGGAGATCGGCCTGACGGCCGGGCCGGGCGACGTCCTCGGCAGGCTCGACGACTTCCCCGCCACGTCCGGTTTCGCGATCACGCCGATCGTGATCGCGCTGGACGACCCGGGCCCGCTGGTGCCGAGCCCGGACGAGGTGCATTCCGTCCATTACACGAGCCTGCGGAGGCTCGCCGACGACGACACGCCCCGGTGGGTGCCGCAGCCGGACGGCGGGAACCTGCTGCAGATGTGGCTCGCCCCGGACTGGCGCGTGCACGCCCCGACCGGCGCGATCCTGTGGCAGTTCCGCGAGGTGGTGCTGCTCGGACGGCACGCCAGGGTCGCCGACTTCGTCCAGCCCGACTGGACCCGCCACTGAGCCCACCGCTGCCTGCTCAGCCCGCGGGCTCGGCGGGTGCGGCCTCGATGACGTAGTAGGCGGACGGCTCGATCGGCCCGGTCAGCGTGACCGCCGTGAATCCGGCGCCTTCCAGCAGGTCACGGAACTCGGCCTCGGTGCGTTCGCGTCCGCCGGTGCAGACGAGCATGTTCAGGTCGTTGTTGACGACGCCCTGCGCCTCCGGAGTGACGATCTCCGGCATGATCTGCTCCAGCAGCAGGACGCGGGCGTCCGGGCGCATCGCGGCGCGGCAGGTCCGCAGGATCGCGGTGGCCTTCGCGTCGTCCCAGTCGTGGATGACGCTCTTGAGGATGTAGGCGTCGGCGTCGACCGGCACCTCTTCGAAGAAGTCGCCCGGGACGATGTCCACCCGTCCGGCGACGTCGCCGAGCGTGCCGGGCGCGTCGGTGAGCCCGGCGGGCTGGTCGAACAGGAGCCCGCGCAGCCCCGGATTGGCGCGCACGATCGCGGCGATCAGCGTGCCGTCGCCGCCGCCGAGGTCGGCGATCGTCGTGTAGCGGCCGAAGTCGTGCGCCTCGATGATCCCGGGGGCGACGGTCCGGGTGTGCTCGGACATCGCCGCGTTGAACGTCGCCGACAGTTCCGTGTTCGCCTGCGAGTCGAAGAACTCGAACGGCGTCATGCCGGTCACGCGCTCCCACGCGTACTCCCCCGTGCGCAGCGTCTCGGCCAGGTCGCCCCAGGAGCGCCACACGTCAGGGCCGCAGAACAGCCGGATGAGCGAGCGGACCGAGTCGGGGACGTCGGCGCGGAGCCGCCGCCCCTCGGCGGTGAGCGCGAACAGGTCGCGCTCCTTCTGCTCGACGACGCCCAGCCCGGTGAGGCCGCGCAGCAGCCGGTGGACGGACGGCGCGTGCGTCCCCGTCTCCGCGGCCAGTTCCGCGCTCGTCTTCGGACCCGAGGCGAGGGCGTCGGCGAGTCCTGTCTCGGCGGCGGCGTGGATCAATTGCGCCGGGATGAATCCGAATGCCAGGTCCAGCAGCAGTGGCCGTGCCGGTGATCTCGCCATGGTCGGCTCCCCCTTTGTGGTGTTGACCTGCCACGACGCTACGCAGCGCGGAGCGCGCCGTCTTGGACGAATGGCACCCGCACGCCAGTGATCTTCCCATGCTTGTCGATCTTGGCCGGCGCCGTTACCTGACCGTGTCGTCCGCTAACCGAACGGACATGTCCGGTTTATCGAACTATTCGAGACTGATGGCTCCTGCTCCCCAAAAGCGAAGAAGGAGCCTTCCGTGAGACGCACCGCGATCACCGCAGCCGTCACCAGCATGGTCCTGCTCGCCACCACCGCCACCACGATCACCGCCGCCGGCGCCGCGCCGCCGCCGCCTCCCGGCGCGAGCACGGCGGCGCAGCATCTGGCCGCCCTCACCGTCCGCGCCGAAGGCTCCAGCGACGGCTACGACCGCGACAAGTTCCCGCACTGGATCAACCAGGGCAACAACTGCAACACCCGCGAGGTCGTCCTCAAGCGCGACGGGAGCAGCGTCCAGACCGGCTCGGACTGCTACCCGACGTCCGGCACCTGGAAGAGCCCCTACGACGGCGCGACCTGGACGCAGCCGTCCGACATCGACATCGACCACATGGTCCCGCTCGCCGAGGCGTGGCGGTCGGGCGCCTCGTCCTGGACGACGTCGCGCCGCCAGGCGTTCGCCAACGACCTGGCCAGCTCGCAGCTGTGGGCGGTCACCGACAACGTCAACCAGGCCAAGGGCGACAAGGACCCGGCCGAGTGGACGCCGCCGCTCGCCTCGTTCCGCTGCATGTACGCCAGGTCCTGGATCGACGTGAAGTACCGCTACGGCCTCACGGTCGACTCGGCGGAGAAGTCGGCGCTGAGCAGCCTGCTCGGCACCTGCTGACCCGTCCTCCGTCCTCCGTCCTGCTCCGGCGGGGCCCATGGCGTCCTCCACGGCCCGGGCCCCGCCGGTTCGCCCGACGCTCCCGGAAACCCGCGCGGTCAGCGGGTGAGGGCGCGCAGCCAGGTCGCGGCCGTCGTGATGTGGTCGTCGGTCAGGCCGGTCATCGGGTCGATCTCCACGAGCAGGTGCTCGGCGACGTCCGGCTCCTCCGCGATGCGCTCGGTGGCGTCGGGCTCGTCCTCGAACCAAACGAACGGGCGGCCCTCCGTCCACGCGGCCACGTGCCGGGCCTTCCACGCGCCGAGCGTGCCCGCCTCGATGCCCGGGAACTGCGGGATCGGGACGAACGGCAGCTTTGGCAGCCCGACCCTGGGCGAGATCCACACGTTGGCGTTGTCGCACCAGTAGCTCGCCCACGCCAGCTCGGCGCCGGTGGACTCCGCCAGGTCGAGCAGCGACGGGCCGTGCGCGGGGTTGAGCCACAGCTTGAACGTCATGCCGTTCGGCGAGCACCGCTGCCGTTTGAATCCGCGGTGCGGCCTTTCAAATGGATTGAGAACCCCGTCCACGTCGAGAAGAATCACCGGCGAGCCCATAACCGTGACCGTACGACATCCGGAGCCCGCCCGTCGAAGGGGCGTTCTCACCGCGTCCCCGGCGCCGCGCCCCCGGTCCGGATCGGACGACGAGTAATAGGACGCGCCCGAGCGGGCATCGTGCGCTCATGTGCCGACTGTTCGGGATGACCACCGGGGGGCCGCGGGTCCACGCCACGTTCTGGCTGCTCGACGCCCCGGACAGCATGCGGTCCCAGAGCCGCCGGATGCCGGACGGGACGGGCCTCGGCTGGTTCTCGCTCGGCGAGGAGCCCGTCCGCGACCGCGCGCCGATCGCCGCCTACGAGGACGCCGACTTCAACGCCGAAGCCTGCACGATCGTTTCGCATACGTTCATCTCGCACGTCCGGTACGCGTCGACCGGGGCGCCCGACGTCCACAACTCGCACCCGTTCGTCATGGACGACCGGCTGTTCGCCCACAACGGCGTGGTGCGGGGCCTCGACGTCCTCGACTCGTGGCTCACCGACGTCGACCGCGCGCAGATCCGCGGGCAGACCGACTCCGAGCTCGTGTTCGCCTACATCACGGCGGAGATCAGGCGGCACGGCGACACCACGGCGGGGCTGGTCGCGGCCGTCCGGCGCATCGCCGCCGAGCTGCCCGTCTTCGCGCTGAACGTCCTGCTGGCGGAGTCGCGGCGGATCTGGGCGCTGCGCTACCCCGGCACCCACGAGCTGTGGGTGCTCCGGCACGAGCTGAGCGAGC
>JBOHBY010001010.1:0-6815 GCA_050698635.1 Spirillospora sp. | reverse complement strand
GCCGCGAACCCCGAGATGCTGTTCGCGGCCAGGGCCCTTCAGGGGCTCTTCGCCGCCGCGCTCGCACCCGCCGGAATGTCACTGCTCACGATTACCTTTACCGAAGGGCGGGAACGGGGCCGGGCGTTCGGAGTGTTCGGCGCGGTCGGCGCGGCGGGGGCGGCGGTCGGGCTGCTCGCGGGCGGGACGCTGACCGAGTACGCCGGATGGCGCTGGTGCCTGCTCATCAACGTGCCGGTCGCCCTCCTTGCCATACTCGCGACCACGCTCGTCCGGCGCGACGCCCCCACCCATGCCGGTGGACGGCTCGACGTTCCAGGCGCGCTGCTCAGCGCCGCCGGATTCGCCGCGGTGGTGTACGCGTTCAACGAGGCGCAGCCGCGCGGCTGGACGTCACCGCTCGTCCTCGCGCTCCTGGCCGCCGGCGTCGCGCTGCTCGCCGGGTTCGTCGCCGTCGAGACGCGCTCGTCCAGCCCGCTGCTGCCGATGCGAGTCCTCGCGCACCGCGCCCGTGCGGGCGCGTTCGTGTCGATCACGCTGATGTTCGTGTCGATGTTCGGCTTCTACCTGTTCATGAGCTACTACGTGCAGGGAATCCTCGGCTACTCGCCGATCGAGGCCGGGCTGACGCTCATCATCAACGCGCTCGCCGCCCTGGTGAGCTCGACCTTCATCGCCGGGAAGCTGCACGGACGGGTCCCGCCCGCCGCGCTGATCCTGCCGGGCCTGGTCGCGGCCGCCGCCGGGATGCTCGTCCTGACCCGGCTGACCCCGCAGAGCGCGGACGTCCTGCCTCTGTACCTGACGCCTGCGCTGGTCCTCACCGGGCTCGGGCTCGGCTGCGTCATCCCGGCGACCGCCGCCCTGGCCACCGTCGACGTCCCTCACCAGGACATCGGCGCGGCGGCCGCCGCCTACAACGCGTCCCAGCAGCTCGGGGCCGCGTTGGGCACCGCACTGCTCAACACGATCGCGACGAGCGCCGCGGCGTCCCACCTGGCCTCGTCCCGGGACGTGACGCCGGTGGCCGCGTCCGTACACGGATACACCACCGCTCTGGCGGTCGCGACGGTGATCCTCGTCGCTGCCGCGTGTATTGCCGCGTCTCTCATGTGGTCCCGCGTCCGGGGTCACTGAGAGGCGGGGCTCAGCAGGGAATCGATGTCCATCAGGAGTTGCAGCGCCGCCTCGTCCTCGGCCCGGGCGAAGGCGGCGCTGACCGCCGCAGATGCCGGACCACCGGTCAGCCACTCGATGACCAGGTGGTACGAGCGCGACGAGACGTCCCAGTACCCGTTGATGAGCTTCGGTCGGCCCCCCCGCCAGATCAGTTGCTCGGTGACGAATTCATGCAGATGGCGGGCGGCTGCGCGCTCGGACGTCACCGTCCTGCCCCATTCGTCGAGCCAAGGTCCCATGTCGGCATTCGTGCCGGCGAGTGCGCAGAGGGCGGTGCTCGCGGACGGGTGGACGGGGAAGACGGCCAGAGTTCGTGTCCAGAATGCGTTCAAGAAGGTGGCGATGGCGTCGCGCTGTGGCCAGTCCTGCCATCCGGCCCGGCCGAACTTGCTGAAGACGATTTCCGTGTCCGGCCAGACGAAGGCATCATCGGTCGCCAATTCCAGTAGGCGCGGAGCGAAATAGCGAAAATCCTCTGGACCGCCCCATGTGTTCAAAACCTTGGCGGCATACCGGGCCAGATCCTCGACCGAAAGCGCGCGAAGGGGCCGGGCGAGCAGCGGCCGTCCCTCATCGGGACCGACGCAGCAGGGGCATCCCTCCAACTCCACGGGACGCGGCACATCCGCGAACGCGGCATAAAGATCCTCGACCACAGACACGGGCACGGGCACAGGCACGGGCACAGACACGGGCACCTCAGCAGTTAACCGGCGACCGTCCGGAATTCGGTGATGGTGATTTTCTGTTTCGGTGTGCCGTCGCCGGGGCCCATGCCCGAAGTGTCCGCGGCTCCCGCCTTGGCGACCTTGTCAACGATTTCCATACCGGACGTGACCTGGCCGAACACGGTGTAGTTCGGCGGCACGGACGTCGAGTCCGCGTAGACGATGAAGAACTGGCTGCCATTGGTGTTCGGCCCGGCGTTGGCCATGGCCACGGTGCCGCGGTTGTAGCGGGTACCGGCGGCGATCTCGTCCGCGAACGAGTAGGTGGGCCCGCCGCGCCCGGTGCCCGACGGGTCACCACACTGAAGCAGTTTGAAGCTCGCCGCCGTTGTGAGGCGGTGGCACGCGGAGTTGTCGTAGTACTTCTTGCCCGCGAGATAGGCGAGTGAATTCACGGTGCACGGCGCCTTGGCGGCGTCCAGCCGCACCACGAGCGAGCCAAGGTTGGTCTTGATGGTCGCGCGTTGTGGTTGCGTCGCGGGCACCTGGGTTGGGGGCGTCCCAACGTCCTTGACCTTTTCGCCGGTCGAGGGCGAGTAGCGGCATGTCTTCGTGGACGGATTCGATCGCCCTGCGGCCTGACGACCTACCGGGCCACCGCCCGTCGCGGCGTCCCTGAGCACGACCGCGACGAAGACCCCTCCGATGACCAGCAAGGACGCTGCGGCTGCGGCGGCGACGAGAAGGGGGCGTCTGCTCCGTCCGGGCGCGGACGGATTCGTCGGAGAAGGAAACCCCGGGGGAAGCGGGGGTGGCGCGGGTGGCGCGGGTGGCGCGCCGACCGGCACGGTCCCCTGCGGAAACGCACCATAGGGATCGGCACCGGACGCGAAGAAGCCGGGAGCGGCGAATTCATTGGGCGGAAGCGCTGCGGCCGATGTGCCTTCCGAAAGCAGGCTCACACGCCCATGCGCATCCGCATTCGCAACCCCATCCTCATCCCCATCCTCATCCGCCTTCGAATGGGTGTCGAGCAAGCGTTGCAGGACCTGAATCGCAGTCGGACGGGCCGCAGGGTCTTTCGCCAGACAAGCTGCAACAAGCAAGCGAAGTTCCCCAGCCAGCACACCCAGTTGCGGCTCCCCGTACAGGACCCGCTGCATGATGGCCGCCACGTTGTCACCACCGAACGGCGGGGCACCGTTCGCGGCGAACACGATCGTGCAGGCCCACGCGAACATGTCCAAGGGTGCGCCACCCGACGAGCCCGCAAACTGTTCCGGCGCCATGTAGGCGGGCGTGCCGACGGCGCCGGTCATGGTGGCCGAGGTGGCGTCCAGCGGACGGGCGATGCCGAAGTCGATGACCCTCGGACCGTCCTCGCCGAGAAGCACGTTGGCCGGTTTGAGGTCGCGGTGGACGACGCCCGCCTCATGGATCGCGGCGAGCGCGGTGACGGTGCCGATGGCGAGCCTGACCAGTTCGCCACCGGTCGCGACACCGTGCGCGGAGATCTGCTCGCGCAGCGAAGGCCCGTCGATGTACTCGCTGACCATGTACGGGACGTCATCGTCCACCCCCGCGGCGAGGACGCGGGCGGTGCAGAACGGGGCGACCCGGCGGGCCGCGGCCAGTTCCCGCTCGAAGAGCGTGCGGGCCCGGTCGTCGTGACCGATGCCGACGCGCAGGAGCTTCACCGCGACCGGCTGACCGGTGTCCGATTCGCCGCCGTCCGATTCGCCGCGGTCCGATTCGCCCAGGTAGACGCTGCCCTGGGCGCCCTCGCCGATCCGGGCCGTCAGCCGGAACCCGCCGACCTCGCGGGGATCGTTCGGACGCAGCGGACGAGGCTCGGGCATTCAGGACCTCCACGGCGGAAGCAGAACCAGCAGGCTATCCACCCGCCCCCGCCACACCTACCGCAACGCGGCGATGAGGTCGCGGTACCACGCGTAGGACTTCTTGGGCGTGCGCTTCTGCGTCTCGTAGTCGACGTGGACGAGGCCGAAACGCGGATGGTAACCCTCCGACCATTCGAAGTTGTCCAGAAGTGACCACGCGTAGTAGCCGCGGATGTCGATGCCTTCGTCGATGGCGGTCCGCATCGCCCAGATGTGGGATTCCATGAATTCGATGCGGGACGAGTCGTCCACCACGCCGTCCGGACCGATCTCGTCCGGGAAGGAGCAGCCGTTCTCGGTGATGTAGAGCGGTGGCGGCGAGTAGTCCGCATGGAGGCGACGCAGCAGGGACAGGAGGGCGTCGGGGACGATCGGCCAGCCCATCCCCGTCGTCGGATACTCGGTGATGCCGGTGATGTCGAACGGTAGCGGCCCCTCTTCTCCCGGATTCTTCAACCGCGTCGGCTGGTAGTAGTTGACGCCCAGGAAATCGATGGGCGACGCGATGACGGGCAAATCTTCTGGCCGGACGAACGGCGCATCCTCCATGACGCCGTCGGGATAACGGCCGAGCAGGACGGGATCGGTGAACAACCGGTTCATGAACGCGTCGAAGGCGTCCGCCGCGGGCTGGTCGCCGGGGGTGGCGGCCCATGCCGGGGAATAGTGGTTCGCCAGGCCGATCTCGCGGGCGCCGCGGCCGCGCAGGGCGTTGACGGCGAGGCCGTGGCCGAGGAGCTGGTGGTGCGCGGCGGGGAGGGCGTCGAGCATGAGCGTCCGGCCGGGTGCGTAGAGGCCGAACGCGTAGCCGTAGGCCATGACGACCACCGGCTCGTTCAGAGTTATCCACATTTCCACGCGGTCCTGGAGCCGCTCGGCCACCAGGTAGGAGAATTCAGCGAACCGGTAGGCGGTGTCACGGTTCATCCAGCCGCCTGCGTCTTCGAGCGGTTGCGGGAGGTCCCAGTGGTAGAGGGTGGCGGCGGGCGCGATCCCCGCGGCGAGCAGGCCGTCCACCAGGCGGTCATAGAAGTCCAGGCCCTTGGGGTTGACCGGGCCGCTCCCGGGCGGCTGGACGCGCGGCCACGCGATCGAGAACCGGTACGAGGCGACGCCGAGGCCCGCCATCAGCGCGACGTCCTCCGGCCACCGGTGGTAGTGATCGCAGGCGACGTCGCCGGTGTGCCCGTCACGGACCCGGCCCGGCGTGTGGGCGAAGGTGTCCCAGGTGGACGGTCCCCGCCCGTCCTCTCCGGCCGCGCCCTCGATCTGGTAGGCGGCGGTGGCGACGCCCCAGCGAAAGCCTTCCGGAAGCCCCATCCCGTCCACCCTCCCGAACGTCCGCTCCGAAATGCGAATCAATTTCGGATATTAGGTCGCCGGGTGGTGCGCACGGAAGACTCCCATGACCCCGGGGTGGTGATCGGCACGTAGTGCATGCCGGAGCCCACCGTGTTCGGGTGACAATGGTGGGGTGACCGAGATCCGGACCCCGCTCCGCCGCCGCCCCGCCCAGCGCCGTAGCGCCGAACGCGTCCAGCGCATGCTCGACGCCTGCGCGGAGATCCTCGACGAGGACGGCTACGACGGCCTCACCACGACGCGCATCGCGCAGCGCGCCGACGTGGCCATCGGCTCGGTGTACCAGTTCTTCCCCGACAAGCGCGCCGTCGCGCAGGCCCTCGCCGTGCGCAACCTGGAGGTGTTCGGGGAGCGGATCTCCGCGCGGCTGGCCGAGGGCGGCTTCGGCGACTGGTCCGACACGGTCGGCGTGATCATCGAGATCTTCGTGGAGATGCACCGGACCGTGCCCGGCTTCCGCGTGCTGCGGTTCGGCGACGTCGCCGACGTCAACCTGCTCGACCCCGACGCCGACAACAACGCGGTGGTCGCCGGGCGGCTCCGCAAGATGATCGTGGAGACGTTCGGCGTCCAGGACACCAAGGTCCTGGCCACCGCGCTCGCCATCGCGGTGGAGGCGGGCGACGCCGTCCTGAAGATGGCCTTCCGCCGCGATCCGGGCGGCGATCCGCTGATCGTCGCCGAGGCGGAGCGGCTGATTCACGGCTACCTGGCCTCGCATATCGAGGAGTCCTGACCGTCCCGCGTCTTCTGTGGCAGACTCCGCAAAACGCTACAGAACGGGTGAGTTCGCTGGACGCAGAACGGCTCCAAGCGCAGAACACGCTGCAGATCCGGCAGCGGGTGCGCCTGATGGTGAACCAGTATGAGGTGCACGCCGAGGCCCCGGGCGGCGGCGAGGGCGAACTGCTCGCCTTCGCCCAGCAGAAGCGCCTGGCCTTCAAGGAGCAGGTGACCCTCTACGCCGACGAGGCCAAGACCCGTCCGATCCTCGGATTCAAGGCCCGCAAGCGCATCGACCTCGCGTCCGCCTACGACATCACGGACGCGAACGGGCAGCCCATCGGCGTCTTCCGCAAGGACTTCAAGAAGTCGCTGCTCGCCTCCACCTGGCACCTGGAACAGCCCGGCCTCGGCGTCACGACCGGCAGCGAACGCAACAAGACGGTCGCGGTCCTGCGGCGCGTCTGGCAGATCATCCCTTACGTCGACTCCCTGCCGTTCGCCTGGCCGTACCACTTCGACTTCTACGCCGGTGACCAGATCGCCTTCTCCGTCGACAAGAAGTTCGGCTTCCGCGACCGCTACATCGTCGAGATCAAGGACCCGCGCCTGGACCGCCGCCTGGTCATAGCCCAGGCCGTGGCCCTAGACGCCCTCCAGTCCCGCTGACCCACCCCGTCCAGTTCGGTTGACCCACCCGCCCAGCCCGCTGACCCCACCCGCCCGATCCGACTGACCCAGCCCGGTCCGAATGACCCCGCCGGGTTCGGCTGACCGGTCGGCTCCGGCTGACCCCGCCCCGGTCCCGCCGACGCCACCCGGTCCCGCTGGGCCGCCCAGTCCGGCGGGGCGCGCTCGGTCCGGCTGACGCGCTCAGTCCCGCTGGCGTCGCCCGCTTCGGCTGGTGCCGCCCATCCCCGCTGGTGCCGCCCGGTTCGGCTGGTGCCGCCCGGTCCTGCGGGTGCTGGCCGGTCCGGCGGGG
>JBOHBY010001009.1:0-10742 GCA_050698635.1 Spirillospora sp. | reverse complement strand
GGGACGCGCCATGCCCGGCCCGGCGACCTACGCGTCCTCGTTTTCCGGGATCCAGGAGCCGTGGATGCCGGACGGTACCCGGCGGGGCAACTCGACGGCGGCGATGGCGGGGGCGCCGAGGTCGCGGGCGTCGAGGACGAGGAGTTCGGACGCGTCCCGCCCGACGTCGCTGGTGATCGTCAGCAGGTAGCCGTCGTCCTCGGCGGTGCCGCCCTCGGCTGGCACGAAGACCGCCTCGCCCGGCAGCACGTCCGGGCCCGCCGGGCGGACCTGGCGGGCACCGGTCGTCGAGTCGTACTTGACCAACCCGTACTCCTCCTGGCCCGCGCCCGGGATGGTGACCGCGTACGCGTAACGGTTGGTGCGGCCGACGTGGTCGTCGTTGATGGTGGGGAACTCGGTGACCAGGTCGTCGAGCGTCTCCTCGCCCGCCTTGCCGGTGGACGGGTCGAGCGTCCACCGCGAACTGACGGCCCCGGTGACGGGGACGGCGGGGTGGCCGGGCGCGCCCGTCCACCATTTCCAGCTCGACTCCCAGGACGCGCGGTCGTAGCGCGGCCCGTCGAGTACGACGCGTCCGGCCGAATCCTCGAAGGCGTTGGTGACGTGCAGAAGGGCGGCCGGGTTGACGTCGAACCACCTGGGGACGGCGTCGCCCGTCCGTGGCATGACGCCGATGCGCGGTGCGTAGTCGTCGCTCCAGCTGTACGGAATGCCAGACTGCTCGGACGCGTCGAACACGACCGGCAGATCGAGCCAGACCACATGGTTCTCGGTAATGGCGAAATCGTGCATGAGAGACGTCCCGGCGCCGTCAACGGAGTCCATGCGGACGATCTCGCCGTCCGCGGACGCGACGTAATAGACGACGTGCGGCGGGAACGGCGAGTAGGCGAAGAAATGCAGTTCGCCGGTGACCGGGTCCTGTTTCGGGTGGGCGGTCATCGCGGTGGTCAGCGCGCCACCGAAATTGAACGGGCCGACGGTGCCGAGGTCACGGTCGATCTCGAACGGCAGGTTGGCCTCCTGGAGGGCGAGATAGCGTCCGGCGTGCTCGATGATGTGGGTCCCGGCGACGCTGGCGGTCAGGTCGATCGACCCGTCCGCGCGGACGAGCGGCGCGTCACGGTCGAAGGCCGGGGTGTGCACCCAGCGGTTGCGGTACCACTCGGCGCGTCCGTCCCGTAGCCGGACGCCGTGGAGCATGCCGCTGCCACGGAACCAGTGCGACGGGGTGATTCCCGGTTTCGGGTTGTGGCCGTTGCGGATGTAGCGGCCGTCCAGTTCCGGGGGAAGCGCGCCCCGGATCCGGAGTTCGGTCGCGGTGTGCTCGTCGGCCACGGGAGCGTAATGGCCACTGATGTAAGGCACGGAAGTCATGACACAAGGTCCTTTCGGGACAGGACGACGATGGACAGCAATGCGGTCAGCAGGGCCAGGCAGGCGGACGCCAGGAACGCCGGCCCATAGCCCCCCGAGTCGGAGATCGCGGTCAGCGCGGCCAGCCCGACCGCGCCGCCGATCTGGCGGGTGGCGTTGACCAGCCCGCCCGCCAGACCGGCTTCGGCGGCCGGGACCCCGGCCGTGGAAAGCGCGGTGAGCTGGACGAACGCCGTCCCGACTCCGGCGCCGACGAGCAGCGAGGGGCCGAGCAGGGTGGTCAGGAACGAGCCGTCCGCCGGGACGGGCGACAGCCACGCCAGCCCGCCCGCCAGCAGCAGCAGCCCCCCGCCCAGGACGGCCCAAGCGGGAAACCGGGCGGCGAGCCGGGGCGCGGCCCACGACGACACGGTGATCATCAGCGCGAGCGGAAGTTGCGTGACCCCGACCTCGACGGGCCCGTAGCCGAGCGTCCGCTGCTGGTAGAGCGGCAGGAAGAAGAACAGCCCGAGCCACACGGCGCCGAGCATCGTCATCAGCACGTTCGCGGCGGTCACCGACCCGACCTGGAAGATCCGCGCGGGCAGCAGCGGGTCGGCGGCCCGCCGTTGCAGCAGCACGAACCCGGCCAGCAGCACAACCCCCGCCGCCACCGCGCCCCACACCCCGTCGGCCAGGCCATAGGTCACGGCGACGAGCCCGGCCGTCACGCTCAACGAGCCCGGAAGATCGAGGCGTCCGCCGCGAGGACGGTCGGCGGGCAGCAGCAGCAAGGTGGCCACCAGCACGGCGACCGCGCCCGGGACCATGACGAAGAACACCGCGCGCCACCCGAACAGCCCGGTCAGCAGCCCGCCGAGCAGAACCCCGGCCGCACCGCCCGCCCCCGACACGGCGCCCCACACACCGAGCGCCGTGCCGCGTCCTTTCGCGTCCGAGAAGCGGGTCAGCACGAGCGCCAACGCGGTCGGAGCCAGCAGCGCGGCCCCGACACCCTGCACGGCCCGTGCCGCGATCAGCGTTCCGGCACCGTCCGACAGCCCCGCGGCCAGCGACGACACCGCGAACAGCGCGACACCCGCCACAAACACGCGCCGGAGCCCGAACACGTCGCCGGAACGACCCCCGAGCAGCAGCAACGCCCCGAACACGAGCACGTAGCCGTTGACGACCCACGACAGGCCCGTCGATCCGAGCCCGAGACCGACCCGGATCTGCGGGAGCGCGACATTGACGATCGAGGTGCTCAGCACCACCAGGAACTGGGCGGTGGCCAGGACGCCGAGCACCGCCCATGGGCCGAACCTGTTCTGCGCGGGCCTTTTCATACCCCCAAGATCAGGCGGACGGCCCCTCGTTCGCGTCGGTAGAAATCACCTACTCTTCACGTCTCCCCGCTCCACCGACACGGCGGCCACCTCGCCTCGATCGCCGACCGGCCCCCGCCGCACGGTCACCAGGACGAGCAACACCAGCGCCGCGCCGACCCAGAGCATGCTCTCGACGTTCACCGCGTCGACCACCACGCTGCCCGCCAGCGCGCCGAACGCGATCGCGAGGTTGAACACGAAGCAGTAGATCGCCGTCGCCACCTCCGCGTTCCCCGGCGCCGCGCTCATCACCCACGTCTGCAAGGTCACCGGCGCCGCGCCATAGGCCAGCCCCCACACGAGCAGAAGCGCCGCGCCGGTCCACGGCGTCGTTCCGACCAGGGGGAACAGCACCAGCGCGGCACCGAGCACGACCACGATGGCGGCCGTGGTCCGTCCTGCCGCCCGCGCCGCCCGGGGCCCGGCGACCGCGTTGCCGACCATGCCCAGAACCCCGTAGCCCAGCAACAACGGCCCGACGACGCCTGCACCGACTCCCGACACGTCCAACAACGCCGGACTAACGAACGTGTAGGCGCCGTAATGGCCCGCCACCAGCAACGCGGTCGCGACGATCCCCGCCACCAGAACCGGGTTGCGCAACTGCGCCCGCAACGCCCGCACCCGCACCGGCTCCGCCGCCGGAAGTGCTGGAAGAAGAGCGACCGCGGCGAGCAGCACGACCACGCTCAACCCGGTCAGCGACCAGAACGCACCACGCCACCCCACCAGCTCACCGATCATCGTCCCCGCCGGGACGCCCAGCACCGCCGCCGCACCGACCCCGCCGAAGACCAGCACCATCGCCCGCGGCACGGACGGCCCCGGCACCAGCCGCATCGCGATACTGCCCGCCGTCGCCCAGAACCCGCCGATCGTGATCCCGACCAGCAACCTGGACACGAGCAGCACCCCGAAGTTGGGCGCCAGCGCCGACACCGTGCTGGCCACCGCCATCACCGCGAGCAGCACCACCAGCAGCACCCGCCGGTCGAGCTTCCCCACGGCCAGCGGCAGCGCGATGGACGACACGGCCGCGACGACGCCCGGGACGGTCACGGTCAGCCCCGCCGCCCCGACCGACACCCCCAGCCGGTCGGAGATCGCCGGAATCAGCCCCACCGGCAGCTGCTCCGCGGTGATCATCGAGAAGATGCCCACCGAAACGGTGAACACGCTCAACCACATCCGCGGCGTGGCTCGCGGCGCCTCCTCCTCGGGCATGGACACAATCGCCTCCATTTCCGCCGGACGAATCCGGGCAGCACAAACAAACGCCGCGACCCCGCGGCTCGAAAGGAAAGGCTCATCCCGCGGCGGGCACAAAGGCTCCGCCGAACGAGATCGATATGCGATGACCGTCCCGGCGCCCGCACGCCAGGATCGAGGTCAGATCAGGTGGTGGTCGCTTCGAGCGGTACCCAGCGATCGGCCCAGCGGCTCAACGCGTACACCGCGTCGTGCAGTTCAAGCCCTTTCTCGGTGAGCCGGTACTCGATTCGCACCGGCGTCTCGTCATGGACGATCCGCTCCACGATGCCCTCGTCCTGAAGCTCTTTCAGCCGCTCGGTCAGCATGCGGTCGCTCAACCCCGGAACGACCGCCCGCAGGTCGGCGAACCGGTTGACGTCCAGCAGCATCGCCCGCAGGATCGCGCCGGTCCACCGCCTCCCGATGACCTCAACGGCACGGTGGTAACGCGGGCAGAACGCACTGTCGGTGATGTCCACCCGCCCATACTAAGGAAAGATAAGTGACTTTGCAATAGTAAGCATCGGCCTTGGGTGAGGGTTCGTAGTGGTGCGGGCATGGACGCCGACTCTGCCGACCCTGCCGAGCATGCCCTGTTCTGGGCACGTCGGGCTCCGGCTATTTGATGATGATCGTTCTGGTCGTTCGGGCTGCCGGAGAGCCGGTGCACAGGGGCGTCTGGCCTGTGTAGATCAGGGTGGTCGTGCAGTTCTCGTCGTCGGTGACGGTGAGGGTGGCCTTGTAGTTGCCGGGACGTTGGTAGGTGTGCGTGGGGGTTGGGCCGCCGTTGGGGGCACTGGTCCCGTCGCCGAAAGTCCAGTCGTAGCGGGCTATTGTGCCGTCCGGGTCGGCGGAGGTCGTGCCGTTGAAACGGGTGGTGCGGTCTGTCACGGCGGATTGGAAGGACGCGCGTGGGCCCTGGTTCGGCGGGACGGCGACGCCTTGGAAAGTGGGGGAGTCGCCGCCGGTCGGGATCGGTGACCCCGGAATCTGGTCGAGTACGCCCGCCTTGCCGATGTTGTAGGACGCGAGGTCGTGGGACTCGAAATTGCTCACGTAGAGGTTCCGTCCGTCGCGGCTGGGGGTGATTCCGACGGAGGCCCTGCCTGATTCGAAGGGCGAGCCAGGGACGGTGCGCAGCGTGCCGTCGCGTCCTATCGAGAAGGCGGTCACGTTGCGTGTGGTGGTGTCGTCGTGGTTGGGGCTGGTGACGTAGAGGTGCCGTCCGTCGGGGGTGACCGCCGCGTCTTCAGGGAAGGTGGCGGTGGGGAATGGCGAGCCTTGGACGGGCGACAAGCTCCCGTCCGGGGCGATGCGGAAGGCGTAGACGGCGTCCGATCCGGTGCTCGCGACGTAGATGAAACGGCCGTCCGGGGTGATGTCGGAGCCGTTTCCGCCGGAGCCGACCGAGACCGGCGGGAGGTCGGTCTTCTTCAGACCGCCGCCGGGCTGGACGGAGAACACGACCATTTCGTCCGCGCGGCCTGCGGCGGGGCGGCCGTGGCTGACGTAGACGAAGCGTCCGTCCGCGGAGGCCGACACGGTTCGCGGTTCGGGCGCGCCGGTGAGGATCGGCTTTCCGATCGGCTCGGGTATTCCGTACGCGTTGATCGACAGTGATGAGACGTCGCCTGAGTCCAGATTGGCGGTGTAGAGCGTCTTCCCGTTTGGGGCGATGGCGATGCCGAAAGGTCCCTGACCTTTGACGGAAACCGGTTTGCCCAGCGGGGAAAGCTTGCCGTCCTCGCCGACCGTGTACGCGGAAATCGTGCCGTCGCCGCCATTGGCGGTGTAGACCCTGCCTCCGTCGGGTGTGAAGACGAAACCGCGCGGCATGGTGCCGGTCGCTATGCGGTCGCCGGTTGGCGCGGGACGCCCAGTGGGATCGAGTGTGAAAGTGGCGATGTCGTTGGAGAAGAGGTGCAGGACGTAGAGCGCGTCCCGGCGGCGTGGTGTCTCAGGACCTGCTTCCGCTCCCGCTGAGGACTGGACGAACGGCGGCGTCACCATGACCCCGGCCAGTAAGCAGCCCAAAACGCGATTCGCGATCTTCATTGACCGACCTTCCCGTCGCCTTTTGCATGCCTGTGTTAATAGCCACGGAAAGCGAGCCGCGTCGGTTCATTCCGCCGCGTCCTGGCCGTGCCGTCGGGGTGGTCTCGACAGACGAAGTTTGTCCGACATCGGTCAACGTCCATACTACGTAGACAGTGGACGGTCGCTTGGTTAGCCTGCCTTGTGCGCAATCTGGTGGTCCCCCACCAGGCTTGGCATCGCGTCCGTAGAGGCGGAAGGAGCGGTCATGCGCTCGGTGTGTCCGCCGTTATGACCGGGCTCGCCATCGGCAGCGCTCACCCCGACGGCAACGGCCACCGCCGTCCTCGCCGCCCCTGAACCGGCCGTCACCGCGCACCGCCGCGTCCGGCCCGGCTCACAGACCAGACCCACCCCTGACCGGTGCCCTTACCCGGGCCGGTCCGCGGATCCGTTGCCGTACCTGATTCCAGGTCTCATCGCCGACCGAATCGCCCTGCCGGGCGACGCCAGCGCCCAAGAAACCCCGACGGAAAAAGGTGATCCATGTTCCGTGCAACCCGGCGACACTGCGCCCTTGTCGCGGCCCTCGCCGCGCCGCTTCTCCTCGGCTCCGCCACGCAGGCGGCGGCCTCGCCCGCCGAGGCACGGGCCCGCATCTCTACGGCCTATGTGATTCCAGGTGACCGCGTCTACCCCGAGGGAATCACCGCCGATCCGCACACCGGCGACATGTACGTCGGGTCGTACGAAGGCGGCACGATCTACAAGCTGAAGCCCGGACACCGGGTCGCCGAACAGTTCCTGCCGCCGTTCATCGACGGGCGTACGCAGGCCCTGGGGATGGAGGTCGACCGGGCCAGGCGCCTGTGGGTGACGGACCGTCTCACCGGGGTCGCGGTGTACGACATCGCCAGCCGCCGCCTGCTGGCCCGGTTCACCATTCCCGACCAGGAGCCACGCCTGGTCAACGACATGGCCATCACGCCGGACGGCACCGCCTACATCACCGGCAGCCGGCGGTCCGTGATCTACCGCATCACGCCCGAGGAACTCGCGAAGGCCCAGAAGCAGGGCGGCGAGGTGCCGCTTCTGCCCACGTTCGACCTGTCCAAGGTCGTGGAGCCGCACCCGCCGAACACGATCACTCTCAACGGGATCGTCGCCGAGCGTACGGGCCGCTACCTGCTGACGGTGGACATGACCGGCGCCGACCTGTACCGCGTCGCACTGCCGTCCGGCAAGGTCGAGAAGGTGGCCCTGAGCGGAGGGGACATCACCACGGGCGACGGCATGGAACTGCGGAACAACACGTTGTGGGTGGCCCACCCCATCGCGGACCGCTATGCGATCAGCCGGTGGCGCATCGGTTCGGACGGCCGGACGGCCCGGTCGACCGGACGGCTCACCGACCTGGCGTTGCAGACCCCGACGACCCTGCTGCGCAAGAACGGCAAGCTGTACGTGGTCCGTTCTCAGTTCGACAAGGGCGGGCCCACTGGACCGGGCACGCCGGTGCTTCCGTTCAGCATCGCGTCAGTGCGCGGCTTCTGAGCAAAGCCCCGGCGCGCACGAAGCCCCTGGTGGACGGCGGCGATCCATCCCGATCGTCACCCGTCCACCAGGGGCTTCGGCGTGGATGGGGATGTTTTTCGGCGGTGGCCGACTCGGTGGGATCTTCAACCGGTGATGACATCCGGTTTGCCGCGCGATCGCTAGCGTCATTAGCGTGTTCGGCCAGCGCAAGATGTGTGTCCAGGTCGTCAAGGGCCGGACGCGGGACGCGGCGGGCCTGCGCGCCGCCGCCGATCGCTGGTACGACGAGGTCGCCCCCTGGGCGCGCGGGTGGCTGGGCAGCACCGGCGGCGTGACCGACGACGGCGTCTACCTGAACCTCATGCGGTTCGCCTCGGAGAAGGCGGCCCGGCGCAACGGCAGGCGGCACGAGCAGGTCGAATGGTGGGACGAGGTCCATGACCTGTTCGAGGGCGAGGTCACGGTCGACGACTGCACCGACGTGGAGACGTTCGGACGCGGCGGCTCGGACCGGGCGGGATTCGTCCAGATCCTGCAGACCCATATCCGCGACCGGGAGGGGGTGCGTCCGTTCGTGCCGGACGAGGCCCAGGAGATCCTGACCCGGCTGCGGCCCGACATGATCGGCGGAATGTTCTGCGTCCATCCCGACGGCACCTGCACGGGTGTCGCCTACTTCACCTCAAGGACGGCCGCCCGCGAGGGCGAGCGCACGAGAATGCCCCCGGACTACCACGCTTGGCGCGACGAGCAGATGGCGCATTTCGACGAGGACGCAGTCTTCTACGATCTGAGCGATTTCTGGTTGCAATCCCCGTGACCCTGCCCGGGACCGCGGCCACGCCGGGCTGGATTCAGTACTGGGGGGTGGGGACGAGAGCCGTCGCCAGGCCGAACTGGCCGAAAGGAACCAGGATGGCCAGAACCGCCAGGGTGACGGCCACGCCGGCGACATAGCGGGCCCGGCCGAGGAAGTAACCCGCGACCGCCAACACCGGATAGGCGGCGAAGACCAGCGCGATGGCGACGATGACGCAGGTGTGCTGACGCAGATCTGTGTCGAAGGTGTTCCCGGACGTGAGCCGCGGGGACGCCTCCCGCCACGCCAGCGAAAGGTTCACCAGCGCTAGGAAAGTGCCGGCGAGCACGGCCACGGCCGTTCCCGTCCACCGGGATCGGTCCGCTGCCGCGTAGGTGACGAGCAGGCCCGCCAGTAGCGCGCAGATGAGGCCGACCCCGCTGCCGGACGTGTAACCGCAGATGGCCGAGCCTCTCCACGCGGCGACCATTTGCTCGTTGTCCTGCGCGTCGGGCCACACCTCCAAGCCCTGCTCGATGCTCCGGGAAATCAACAGGACGGTGGCGGCGGCGGTTACGGCGAGCAACACCGCATAAACGGCGCCGCATCCTAACGCCACGTCGCGGCGGCTCGTCGTGATCGATTCCATTCCGCCATGGTGCATGAAATCGACCGATACGGTGGCGTTTCATGGCGCCCAACCGTACGTCCTGGAAGAAGACCCGCACCCGGAACATCGGCCACTGCACGGCCGGGCTGCTGCGATTCGCGACGCCCGGGGAAATGGACGCGCTGCTCGACCGCCTGCCGGACGCCCACCTCCGGCAGGCCGTGAACAGCCACGGAATGCCCAACCGGGTCGTCATCGAGGCGCTGCTGAGGCGGCGGCGCGGCGACGACCTGGAAGTCCTCGTCGAGCAGGCGCTGCGGGCCGGGGATCCGCCGGCCCTGCTGGGACGGCTCCTCGACCTGGACGATCCCGAGGTCAACGCGACCCTGCTGACCGCCGACGGCGTCGCCGGGCGGCTGCCGCGGAACCTGCGCCGCCAGCTCGCCCAGCAGACCTCGCGCCGCGACGGCGTCACGCCGGTGCCGCTGCCGGGGCAGACGTGGACGGGCGCGATGTCGCGCAGCGGAGAGTCGCTCGCTCAGGCGATCCTCTACGCGGCCGACCCCGACCAGGCGGGGAGCGCGTTGCGGCGCCTCGGCGCGGGCGCCGACCCGCACGGTGCGATCTGGGCCTGCCGCACGTTGCTCGACGCTCACCGGGCCCACGAGATCCGTGATCTTGTCGAGCGGGGGCTGCTGCCCGCGTTCAGGTGGGGGCCGTGGGCGTCGGAACCGAGCGTCCTGGCGTACGCGCAGGCCGCGCTGAAGAGCGAGGACGGCGAGCGGCGGTTCCGGGAGCTGGCCGGGCGGGTCCGGCGGCCCGAGATCCTCCGCTCGATCGCCGAGATCGCCGACGCGGACGGCTGCGAGCCGTGGCGGAACGGCCCGCCGCTCGTCCGCACGGTGGTGAACCGTCGCCTGCCCGGCACCCCGCGCGTCGACTGGTCGGCGGTCGTCGGCGGCGGCGAAGGCGAAGGGCCGATTCCCTACCGGGCCGCCCGGTTCCTTGTGCGGCGCACTGATGCTCCGCTCGCTCTGCTGCGGACGGTCGTGGCCGACCATCCTGAGCTGGCCGTCTTCATCAGCGACCCCGCGCCCGAACTGCTCGCCGGCCTGTGCGGGCAGGGGGCGCGGCCGGGTGCCGACGTGCTTCTCAAGGTCGTCGGGAACGGGCTGGTCGCGGGGACGTTCGACGCCGAGTTCGTCGTCGCGTCCCTCCCGGAGGAGACGCTGCGGGTGGTCGCCGACGCGCTGTGGCTCCCCGGCCTGCGCGGCACCGCGCGGATCAGGGCGCTGCTCGGGCTGGACGGCGACGTCCAGTTGTCCCCGCCCTTCGTGGACGAGACCGGCCACGGCCGCACCCGCCGCCTACGCGAACCCGGCATGGAGGCCCACTGGAACCCCGCACTCGCCTACGGGACGGCGGCCGCCGCACTGTTCAGGCAGCGGCAGCGCGTCACGGCCGACGACGTGCTCAGGGACGTCGACGTGGACGCGATCCTCGTGCCGTCCCACGGACTGCCCGACCCGCGCGTGCTGCGCCGCCTCGCCGAGCACGTCGACCGGAATCTCGGCGGACGTCCCGAAGCCTGGGTCATGGCGTTGCGGCTCTTGCAGGACGGGTTCGTCGGCGACTTCCCCCGGCTCCTCGAAACGGCGGGCGAGGTCACCAGCTGACGATCTGGAAGTCCTTGAGCAGGCAGCCGTGCGGCGGGTCGCCGTCGCGCTCGCCGCGCACGATCGGGTCGTAGACGCGGGCGGCG
>JBOHBY010001008.1:0-2658 GCA_050698635.1 Spirillospora sp. | reverse complement strand
CGGAAGATGGCGTTCGCCGACCGGCACGTGAGCCCGACGGTCGTCGGCTTCCTGGAGCGGATGATCAGGGCGACGCCGATCGACGTGATCGCGGAGTTCTATCCGGCGCTCATGGCGCACGACAAGGCCGCGTGCCTGGACGTTCTCGGACGGGTCCCGACCCTGGTGCTGGCCGGTGGCCAGGACAGGCTGACCCCGGGCGGGCACGCCCGCCGCATCGCCGACGCGCTGCCGGACGCGGAGCTGGTCGAGGTCGAGGAGGCGGGGCACGTGCTGCCGCTGGAGTATCCGGGCGTGGTGACCGGCGGCCTGCGCCGGCTGATCGACCGCGTCCGGCCGGAGTTCGAGGAGGAGCGCACCGCGTGAACGCGACGAACGCGACGAACGCGACAACGGTCCTGGTGCCCACGGCGGACGACATGCGCGAGTTGGGCGTCCGCCTCGCCGGGATGCTGCGTCCGGGCGACCTGCTCGTCCTGACGGGCCGGCTGGGCGCGGGCAAGACGACGCTCGCGCAGGGGATCGGCGATGGCCTGAAGGTGCGGGGCCCGATCACCTCGCCGACGTTCGTGATCGCGCGGGTGCATCCGTCGCTGGCGGCCGGACCGCCGCTGGTGCACGTGGACGCCTACCGGCTGGGCGGTTTCGCTGAGCTGGACGATCTCGATCTCGACGCGTCGGTCGAGGAATCGGTGACGATCGTGGAATGGGGTGAAGGGCTCGCCGAGGACCTCGCCGAGGACCGCCTGGAAATGATCATTTCGCGGGGCGACGGGCCGGGAGAGGAACGCCAAGTAAAGATCACCGGGGTCGGTCCTCGCTGGTCAGAGCTCGAACTCGGCGCCGGATGAGGGCCTTGCGGGCCCTTCCGCGCTTTCTTTAGAACAGGCCGGGCGACTTTACGGCCGCATGTCGTATTCTTTGCCGGAACGAACCTCACCTTCGCGACATAACGATTTCCGCAGGGGGGTGGAATCCGGTGAGTGGCAGCTATCGCAGCGGTCCGTCCGGTAGCGGCGGTTACCGGACGGGCAGCGGGTCGCCCCGCTCCAGCAGCGGGAGCCACCGCGTCGTGCGCCGGCGCAGCAGGGGCAGGCGCTGGGCGATCATCGTCGGCGGGCTCGGAGCCGTCGCCGGTATCTGCGTGCTCGCCGCGTTCGTCGTCCTGTCCGGGGTCGGGGCGAGCGACGGGGGCGGCAGGAGCGACGGGGGCCGCAAGAGCGACGACGGCGGACGGGTCGTCGGGAGCGGCGCCACCGAGAGCGCCCCGATGACCAACGGCGAGCGCACCACCGTCCCCGACTCCTGCACGATCATCGCGCAGCCCCTCGTCGACAGGCTCGCGCCCGGCGCCGAGCGCACCGAGGCCGACAGCTACCAGGGCGACGACCAGCAGAACCAGTGCGTGTGGGGCGCCTACGCGGGCGACGCCAGACGGCAGCTGACCATCGAGCTGCGCGCCGTCCCCGGCACCGGCGCCCAGACGCCCACGCAGGCCGCCCGCGGGAAGTTCGGCTCGGAACGGGCCGCCGACGAGTCCGGCAAGGGGCTGCTGGCCGGTCAGGAGCTGGCCGACAAGGTCCGGCTCACCGACGTCGGAGATGACGGCTACGTCGTCTACAGCGTCGATGACGGGCAGGGGTCGGGCGAGGCGATCGGCAACGTGCGGGTGGGGAACGTCCTCATCACCATCCACTACTCCGGGTCCGACGACGGTGACCCGCTGTCGTCGGAGAGCGCGACCGGCGGTGCCGTCGAGGTGGCGAAGGCCGTGATCCAGAAGCTCGACCAGTCGTGAATCGCCCGGTCATCTGACCCGTCACCTGACAGCCGTGGTCGCGGACGCGACCTGTAGGCTTACAACCCGTGCTGGTCTTGGCTTTCGACACCGCGACCGCCGCGATCACCGTGGCGCTGTACGAGTGGACCCCCGGTGAGGGCGCGGTCCGGCGCGGCGCGGCCGAGGCGGTCGACCGGCGCAGGCACACCGAGCTCCTCACCCCGTCCATCGCGAATGTCATGGCGGAGGCGGGCGCCGCGCCGGAAGACCTGAGCGCGATCGCCGTCGGTGTCGGTCCCGGCCCGTACACCGGGTTGCGCGTCGGGCTGGTCACTGCCCGTTCCATGGGTGACGCGCTCAGCATTCCCGTACACGGCGTCTGCACGCTGGACGTCATCGCCTGGGCCACGGGCAGGGAAGAGCCGTTCGCCGTCGCCACCGACGCCCGCCGCAAAGAGGTCTACTGGGCGCGCTACCACTCGTTCCGCGCGCGCGCCACCGAGCCTGCCGTGGGGCCGCCCGCCGACGTCCTGGACGGGGCGCCGCAAGCCCTGCCCGTCGTCGGCGAAGGGGCCGCCCTGTACGCGGACGACCTCGGCGATTCGGCGCACGAGCCGCTGCTGCCCACCGCCGGAGCGCTCGCGGAGCTGGCCGTCGCGCGCCTGGCCGGGCTGAAGGTCCCGGCCCTGCTGCCGCCCGAGCCGCTGTACCTGCGCCGTCCGGACGCCAAGGAGCCGGGCCCGCGCAAGAAGGTGACCCCGGCGTGAGCCCGCACGATGTTGGCCGCATCGTCCTGCGGGCGATGTCCGGCGCCGACATTCCGACCGTCCACGTGCTGGAGAAGGCGCTGTTCCCCGAGGACGCGTGGAGCGTGGAGA
>JBOHBY010001007.1:0-3638 GCA_050698635.1 Spirillospora sp. | reverse complement strand
ACCGAGATCGGCGGAGGGGCCGGCGAGCAGCGCGTCGGTGTCGGCCTTCGCCAGCGCGTCGAGCACGTGGTCGAGGGCGCCGTCGAGCACCTGGTCGAGGTTGTAGGCCTTGTAGCCGACCCGGTGGTCGGAGATCCGGTTCTCCGGGAAGTTGTACGTGCGGACCCGCTCGCTGCGGTCGACCGTCCGCACCTGGGACCGGCGGGCCGACGAGGCCTCCCGGTCCGCCTCCTCCTGCGCGGCAGCCAGCAGCCGGGCCCGCAGCACCCGCAGCGCGGCCTCCCGGTTCTGCAGCTGGCTCTTCTCGTTCTGCATCGACACGACGGTGCCGGTCGGCAGGTGCGTGATGCGGACCGCGGAGTCGGTGGTGTTGACGCTCTGCCCGCCCGGACCGGACGAGCGGTACACGTCGATGCGCAGGTCGTTCGGGTCGATTTGGACGTCGACGTCCTCGGCCTCGGGCGTCACCAGGACGCCGACGGCGCTGGTGTGGATGCGTCCCTGCGACTCGGTGGCGGGGACGCGCTGCACCCGGTGGACGCCGCCCTCGTACTTCAGGCGCGTCCAGACGCCCTCTTCCTGGGAGCCCCTGGCCTTCACGGCGACGGTGACGTCCTTGTAGCCGCCGAGGTCGGACGGGTGCGAGTCGATGACCTCGGTCTTCCAGCCGACCCGTTCGGCGTACCGCAGGTACATGCGGAGCAGGTCGCCGGCGAACAGCGCCGACTCCTCGCCGCCCTCGCCGGCCTTCACCTGGAGGATGACGTCCTTGGTGTCGTTCGGGTCGCGCGGGACGAGCAGCCGCCGCAGCCGCTCCTCAAGCCCCTCGCGCCGCTTCTCCAGCTCGATGGCCTCGGCGGCGAACGCCTCGTCCTCCCCCGCCAGCTCGCGGGCGGCGGCGAGGTCGTCCTCGGTGGCGGCCAGGTCCCGGTGCGTCTCGACGATCGGGCGCAGCTCCGCGTAGCGCTTGCCGAGCTTGCGCGCCAGACCCTGGTCGGCATGGACGGACGGATCGGCGAGCCGTTCCTCGATGCCCGCGTATTCGCTGATCAGTTCGTCGAGATTCACGATGTGCCCTGGCCCGTCCGAAAGGCCCGGGGACCCTTGGTGAGTCCCCGGGCCGTCACTGGTCGCTGTGTATGTGCGGCGCTCGTCCTACTTGCCGGCCTTCTTCTTGCCGAAGCGCTGCTCGAAGCGCGCCACCCGGCCACCGGTGTCGAGGATCTTCTGCTTGCCCGTGTAGAACGGGTGGCAGTTCGAGCAGACGTCCGCGTGGATCACGCCGTTCTCGGCGGTGCTGCGGGTCTCGAACGTGTTGCCGCACGTGCACGTCACGGTCGTGACGACATAGTTCGGGTGAATGTCAGGCTTCATGGTTCTCCTCGCTTCTGGCGGTCGCCGGGCGCTCCGGGCTCGCATGGCCGTTTCCGCATGACAGGGCCACGAGAGACGTGGGAAACGTGAACCGGTACCGCAGCGGTTGGCGCTCCAAGTGTGCCAGATACGAGAACGTGCCGACGTCATCGGGCATTCCCGATCTTGGGTGGTACCGAAGGCGCTCAGGTGTCGGTGCGGCCCAGGTAGGCCAGAACGGCCATGACGCGGCGGTGCCCGCCCTGCGCGGGCTGCAGGTCGAGCTTCATGAAGATGTTCGAGATGTGCTTCTCCACCGCGCCCTCGGTGACGACGAGGTCGCCGGCGATGGCGCCGTTCGAGCGTCCCTGCGCCATCAGCGCCAGCACCTCGCGCTCGCGCGGCGTCAGCGCCTCCAGCGGGTCGCCGGTACGGCGGCGGCCGAGCAGCTGCCCGATCACCTCGGGGTCGATGACGGTCGCTCCGGCGGCGATGCGGCGGACCGTGTCGATGAAGTCGGCGACGTCCGACACCCGCTCCTTCAGCAGGTAGCCGACGCCTTCGGCGCCGCCGCCGATCAGGTCGGTCGCGTACCGCTCCTCCACGTACTGCGACAGCACGAGGATCGGCGTCCCCGGCAGACGCTCCCGGACGGCCAGCGCGGCGCGCAGGCCCTCGTCGGTGAACGACGGCGGCATCCGCACGTCCACGATGGCGAGGTCCGGTTGGTGCTCCTCGACGATGCCGAGCAGGCCGGGGCCGTCCCCGACGGTCGCCACCGTCTTGATCCCGGCGTCGTCGAGCAACCGGACGAGCCCTTCCCGCAACAGCACCGAATCCTCGGCGATCACTACCCGCATCCGTCCATTATCGCGCCTGCGGCGACGGGACGGGGCCCGTGGCCACGGAAGACTCCCCGTCGGCCACGGGCCCCTCATGGGTCACCCGGTGCCGGAGATCACCAGGTGCAGGGCAGGTCTGCGCGGATGATCGTGGGCCCGCCGGGCGGGCTGTCGACGATGAGCATCCCGTCGATCGTCGCGGCCCGGTCGGCGAGCCCGGCCAGACCGCCCTCGGATCGCGCCACCGCGCCACCGACACCGTTGTCGATCACCTCGACGACGACCCACCGGTCCTCGCGGACGACCCGGACGGACGCGCGGGTCGCGCGGGCGTACTTGGCGATGTTCGCCAGCGACTCCGCGACGATGAAGTAGGCGATGCTCTCGACCGCCGCCGGCGGGCGCTCCGGCAGGTCCACGTCGACCTCGACGGGGACGGGCGCGCGGCCCGCGAGGCCGGACAGCGCCGGGTCCAGGCCCCGGTCGGTGAGGATCGCCGGGTAGATCCCGCGGGCCAGGTCGCGCAGCTCGGAGATGGCCTCCTTGGTGCCGTCGTGGGCCTGCTCGATCAGCGCGCGGGCGCCGTCGGGGTCGTCGTCGAGCTTGGCGCGGGCCCGTCCGATGTCCATCGCCACGGCCAGAAGCCGCTGCTGCGCGCCGTCGTGCAGGTCGCGCTCGATGCGGCGCCGCTCGAACTCGGCCGCGTCCACCCCGCGGGCGCGGCTGGCCCGCAGGTGCTCGGTGCGCTTCCGCAGCTCCAGGTTCTCCTTCTGCGACGGGCTCGGGCCGAGCATCAGCCCGGCGAACGCCGAGTGCGCGACGGCCATCACCCGCGTCACGTACATCGCCAGGACGAGGACGAACAGCCCGCCCACCGAGATCGGCAGCGCCTCCAGCGGGTTACCGGCCCAGTACGAGACGAACCCGACGCTGACCTCCGCGCCGCTGCCGTCGATCGCCACGATCACCGGCATGAACAGCAGCATGATCGTCGCGGCCCAGACCACGGCGGACACGGCGAACTCCACCAGCGTGATCGGGAACAGCACGGCGAGGTAGGCGAGGTCCTTCCAGGTGGCCGGGTCGCCCGCCATGCTCTTCAGCTTGGACAGCGGGTTGCGTCCCGCGGGCAGCCGCCGGTACGGGCTCGCGATCCGGACGCCGAACGCCGCCCGGACGAGCCACCGTTCCAGCACCGCGCCGAACCGCCACGCGATCATCATCAGCGCCAGCATCGGCAGGCCCACCCAGATGATCAGCAGGCTGAGGGACAACGCGAGACCGACGACCAGCACCACGAACCAGCCGAGCCCGAACGCCAGGCTCACGGCCAGGTAGATCGCCGAACGCCAGGTCAGCGACGACTTCAGCATGGCCAGCGGCGTCCACGGGCTGCTGGCCACGGTCTCGGCCGCGTTCCCGCCGGCCTGCATCACCGTGGCC
>JBOHBY010001006.1:0-1630 GCA_050698635.1 Spirillospora sp. | reverse complement strand
CTCCCGTACACGTCCCGGTGACCACGAGCACACTCACAAGGCGGCACACTAGCGCGGCGCCGTGACAGGGGCCGCCGCCGAACCCCACAGTCTTCGGCGGCCGAGTTTGTCGGCGGCGGAACCGGGCGCGGCGGCGGGGCGTCCAAGCCTCATGGCCGGTCCGTATTCACGTTCCCGTTGGGTGCCGGCATTCGCCTGCGCGGCCGTCGTCGGCTGCGCCGCGCTGACCTCCTGCGGCGACGGCACCGAGACGACAACGTCGCCGTCGTCCCCCGCACCCGCCACCCCCGCGACTCCCACCACGTCCCCCGCCAAGAACTCCCCCACCGCCGAGAAACTCGTCCTGCGCTGGCGCCAGACCGGCGGCATCGCGGGCGTCGGCGGGCCCGGCAGCGTCCCCGAGTTTTCGCTGTATTCTTCGGGCCGCGCGATCGTCTCGCCCGGCCCGGCAGGCGGGCCGCCGCAAGGCGCGCTGACGGAGTACCGGCTCAAGCCGGACGCGCTTCAGCGGCTCCTCGGCGGCGCCCGCGACGCGGGCCTCAACCGCTCCCACACCATCGGCTCCGACCAGGTCATGGACGCGTTCATCGTCGTGGTCACCCTGGGCGAGGCGACGACGCGGCTCATGCAGCCCGGGTCGGAGGGGAGCCGGGAGGCAGCGTTCGTCAAGCGTCTCGACCCGAAGGGGTGGCCGGCGTCCGACCAGGCCGCCGCGCCCAGGCCGTACGCGCCGTCGAGGACGGCCGTGCTGGCGGGCGTGACGAGCAGCGGCGGCACCGTCAAGAAGTGGCCGCTCGGCCCGCTCGGCGAGGGGCAGCAGGCGGCCGGCGCGACCTGCACGCTGGCGCCGTCGAAGAAGGTCCCCGCGACCAGGCCGGACGTTACCTGGCGCAGTGAGGGCAAGACGTACTCCGTCCGGCTGCGCCCTCTTCTGCCCGCCGAGTCCGGCTGCCGCGACATCAGTTGACCTCCTGCGCGGTATTTGTCGCTGTTGATGGTGGATAGCCTGGTTCGGTGCGGCCTGGTGGCCGTCGTGGCCATGGATGCTTCGGGGCTGGAGAACACGCGATGCGCAGGGTTGACGGGAGTTTTCTTGGAGCGGGCGGTGGGTGAGGCGGTGATCGTTCGCGGCGCGCGGGCGGACGAGTACGCGCTGATCGGGGAGCTGACCGTGGAGGTGTACGTGGCCGGTGGGCTGGTGTCGTCCGCGTCGCCGTACGTGAGCTCACTCCGGGACGCCGCCGCCCGTGCCGCGAAGTCGGAGCTGCTCGTCGCCGAGGTCGACGGCGAGGTCGGCGGGGCTGTCGCGTACTGCCCGCCGGGGAGCCCGTTCGGGGAGCTGGCCGGGCCGGACGAGGCAGAGTTCCGGATGCTCGCCGTCCGGGACACGGCGCGCGGCAGGGGCGCCGGGCGTGCGCTGGTCGAGGCGTGCGTGGAACGGGCCCGCGCGGCGGGCCTCAGCGGGCTTCGGCTGGCGACGCAGCAGAACATGCGCGACGCGCATCGGTTGTACGAGCGGATGGGGTTCGTCCGCACGCCCGATCGTGACTTCGCGCCCGCGCCGGGCGTGGATCTGCTGACGTACGCCCTGTCGTTCTAAGGCGCGGGCTGCGGGGCGCCGTGGCGGGTG
>JBOHBY010001005.1:0-5261 GCA_050698635.1 Spirillospora sp. | reverse complement strand
GCATCGCGTCGCTGAGCTCGTCGGCGTAGACCTGGTCGCCGACCATGAGCAGGATGTCCGGCCAGGTCACGTCGTCGGAGCCCGCGTCCCCGGCGTCCCCGGCGTCCCCGGAGGCGGCGCCGCGGAGGCGGCGGGCGAGCGCGGACAGCGCGTCGTAGCCGAACTGTTCCACGGTGCCGGGCGAGCGGCGGCACGACCCGAACGAGATGCGCAGGCCGCCGTCCGGGTCGAGCGTCCTGATCTGGGACGGCGGGAACCCGCCGCCCTCCTCCGGCCAGACGGTGTCGCCGTCGGCGACCACCTCGTACGGGACGCGCGCGCCCGGCGCGAGCCCCTCGATCTCGACGAGCGCGTAGTGGTGGCCGTGCGCGGTGAACGTGCGGGCGCCCGCGTCCAGGCCGTGTTCCCGGTTGACGACCCGGACCTCACAGGGACGGTCGGTCTCCACCCAGATCGTCGCGGTGTGGTGACTCACGTGCCGAAGGTGGGGCCCGAGTACCAAAGCGGTCATAAAGGCCTCTCTAGCGGACGGGGGCCCGCCGCGTCCACCGAAGCGTCAACGCCGGGCTGCCTTGACTCAGCGGCCCAGCAATCTCGCTTCGGTTTCGGGGTCCAGGCCGACGACCGGGCGGTCGGGACGTTGCGGGGCGCGTCCGCCGATGGACTGGAGCCACTCCCACGTGTCGGTGACCGTCTCCTGGACGGGCCTGCAACTCAGACCTGTGGAAAGGGCCTTGGTGACGTTGCCGCGGTGCAGGGTGTCGTAGTCCTCGCCAGGCGGAAGCCAGATCGGGAGGTCCATCCACGGCTCGATGCCCGCTTCGAGGATCGTTTCTGGGGGCGTCCAGACGAATTCGGCGTTTGAGTTCGTTGCTTGTGCGCACGCTTCCAGAAGCTCGCGCATTGTTGTGTGGTCTGGTGGGCTTACCAGGTCGAAGGGTCCGTTGAGTGCTTGCTCGACGGCGTCCAGGGTCCAGGTGGCGAGGTCGCGGACGTCGATGTACTGCAATCCGGCCTCGCGTGGGCCGGGCGCCAGGACCTTGCCGCCTTTGGCGATCCGGTTCAGCCACCAGGGCAGGCGTCCGATGTTCTCGTATGGGCCGAGGATGAGCCCTGCCCGCACCAGGAGGGCTTGGTCGCCGAACACGTCGAGCGTGGCCAGTTCCGCACCGCGCTTGGCGGTGGCGTAGTCGACGTTGTCGCCGTCGTCGGGGGAGCCGTCTACGACAGGGGCGGCCTCACCTAGGGCGTTGGGTTCGGGGAAGACGTAGACGGAGCGGCTGGAAATGTAGACGTAGCGGTCGACGCGTCCGGCCAGGAGGCGTGCGGTGTCGCGCACTACGGACGGGGCAGCAGACCAGGTGTCGATGACCGCGTCCCACTGTTCGTCGGTGGCGAGGGCTTGGAGACCGTCCTCGGTGGTGCGGTCGCCGTGCAAGGAGGCGACTCCTTGGGGCGGTTGGTGTCGTCCCCGGTGGAAGACGGTCACGTCCCAGCCGCGGGCTAGCGCGTCTTCGCTGATGGCGCGTCCTGCGAATTCGGTCCCGCCCAGCATCAGAATCCTCATGGGAAGACTCTGCCGTCTGTACGTTCTGTACGGAACACGTCCGTCCGCTAGCGTCGCGGAGGTGACCGATTCATTCGACATGGTCCGGGATCTCCCCAACGCCCTCTCCGACCGGACGGCGGCCGAGCAAAGGCTCGGGCTCCGGCTGCCCGCCGCCCTGCGCGAGGCGTACGCGCTCTTCGGACGCCGCCGCGACCTGCACAGCAACCACGATCAGCTGCTGAGTCCGGACGAGTTCTCCGTGGACGACCGCAAGGAGGCGCTGGTCTTCCGCGAAGAGAACCAGGGCGCCGCGTTCTGGGGCGTCCTCCTCGCCGACCTCGGCAAGCCGGACCCGCCCGTCCGCATGCGTCCCGACCTCGCCGACAAGGACGCGGAACGCTGGGGCGGCTGGCTGGACGCGTTCTCCACGTCCTGCATCGAGATCGCGCTGTCGGAGGCGGTGCTCGCACAGGACGCGCTGACCGACTTCGGCGACTCTCCGGACGACGTCGAATTCGTCCAGTCGATGACCCGCCTGCCCTTCCCCGCCTATCCGAAGGCCGAGGAGGGGCCGAGCTTCTACGTGGGGCCGGGCCTGCTCGTCTCCGACGGCGGCGGCGATTGGCTGTGCGTCCGGGCTCGCGACGAGGAGACCCTCGATCGCTTTCGCGACGACGTCCCCGCCGACTGGCTCAACGGCTGACCCGAGCCGACCTGGGCTGATCTTTTTTCCCGCCGCTGTCGAAAACGTGCGGGCCCGATTGTCGGCAGGGGTAAAGGAGGAACGATGAGATATCTGCTGCTGATCTGCGGAACCGACGTCGAGGACCTGCCCGCGGCCGTCATCCCCAAGCTGCGCGCCGACACCGAGCAATGGGTCAAGGAGATGGACGGGCGCGGCGTGCGCAAGTTCGGTAGTCGGCTGAACCGCACGGACACGGCGACGACCGTCCGCGTCCGGAATGAGGAGACGCTGCTGTCGGACGGCCCGTTCGCCGAGACGAAGGAGCAGATCCTCGGGTTCGACCTGATCGAATGCGCGGACCTGGAGGAGGCGCTCGACGTCGCGTCGAAGCACCCTTCCGCCGCCCTCGGGTCGATCGAGGTCAGGCCGCTCTGGGAGGAGTGACGGGACGCGTCGAGAGCACGGTCGCGGCGGCCTTCCACGAGGAGTGGGGAAAGGTCGTCGCGACCCTCATCCGCATGACCGGCGACTGGGACCTCGCCGAGGAGTCCGCGCAGGAGGCGTTCGCCCGCGCGCTCGAACGGTGGCCGGACGACGGCGTCCCCGACCGTCCCGGTGCCTGGCTGACGACGACGGCGCGCAACCACGCGCTGAACCGGATCCGGCGCGGCCGGACGGAGAACGCCAAGCTCAGGGAGTTGGGCACGATGACCGGCCCGCAAGAACCGCCCGAGCCCGAAGATCCGAGCGGTGTCGCCGACGACCGCCTCCGGCTGATCTTCACCTGCTGCCATCCGGCGCTGACGATCGAGGCGCGGGTGGCGCTGACCCTCCGCACGCTGCTCGGCCTGACGACCGGCGAGATCGCGCGGGCGTTCCTCGTCGCCGAGCCGACGATGGCGCAGCGCCTCGTCCGGGCCAAGCGCAAGATCAGGGACGCGCGCATCCCGTACCGCGTGCCGCCCGCCCACCTGCTCCCCGCGCGGACGACGTCCGTACTCGGCGTCGTGTATCTGCTGTTCAACGAGGGCTACGCGGCGACGGAGGGCCCCGACCCGATGCGGGTGGACCTGTGCGCGGAGGCGATCCGGCTCGCGCGCGTCCTGCACGAGCTGATGCCGGACGAGCCGGAGACCGCCGCTCTCCTCGCGCTCCTCCTGCTCCAGCACTCCCGCCGCGCCGCCCGCCAGGACGCGGCGGGCGACCTGGTCTCGCTCGAAGACCAGGACCGCGACCTCTGGGACCACACCGCGATCACCGAAGGAGAAATCCTCCTGGACGCCGCGCTGCGCCGCGGCGAACCCGGCCCCTACCAGGTGCAGGCCGCCATCGCCGCCTGTCACGCGACCGCCCGCACGGCCGCCGACACCGACTGGCCGCAGATCGCCGCCCTGTACGGACGCCTGGCCGAGATGACCCCGAGCCCGGTCGTCCGGCTGAACCGCGCCGTCGCCGTGGCCATGGCGGACGGCCCGCAGGCGGGCCTGGCGCTCGTCCAGGAGCTGGCCGACGATCTGGACGGCTACCACCTGCTCCCCGCCACCCGCGCCGACCTGCTCCGCCGCCTCGGCCGCACCGCCGAAGCCGCGGCCGCCTACCGCGAAGCCCTGGCCTTGGCCCGAACCACCCCGGACCGCCGCTACCTGACCCGCCGCCTCAACGACCTCCCCGATTCGTCGGGTGAACAGGGAGGCCAGTGCTGATCACGAGGGGCAGGTGCCACCGGTCCATGGGCAGATGTCCGGGTCGTAGTCGGGCAGTTCGTCCAGGAATCTGGCGTTCTCCGCGAAGTCTCGCTTGATCCAGCGCGCGACCACGAGCGCCGAGACCCTCGTCGCTCCTGCCTTTCGTAGTGAGAGGGCAGCCGATTGCACGTGGCCTCCCTTCGCCCAGGTGTCGTCTAGGAGCAGTACGTGCGAATCGTTGGGAAGGGGTGTGTCGGCTCTGAAATGGGACACGTCGAGTGCGCGCGGGTCGGACGTCTTCGGAGCGGCCCTGAGCGTGACCTCGGACCCAGGAGCAGATCTGCTCACGATGCGATGCAGAGGGTGCTCATCGGGTTTTGCAGGCAGTGATGGCACAGACGCCCAGTGGGTCAGCGGGTGGCCGACCAGTCTTCCCGCACAAGCGCCGTGTTTTGAGAGGGCGAAGAGCACGAGCATGCCTACCAGGCGATAGTGGGCATTGACCGGAGGGCGGGCCTTGTACCCGTACATGACATAACCGGACTGTTGCTGCCTCACCGCGTAGGTGATGGGAGCGACGATGTCAGCCGTACCGTTATGCAGTCGGTGTTGTTTGCAGGGGTAACAGAGCGAGTAGCGGTTCTCAACCGGTGTCGTGCAGATGTCACATGTCACATGGGTCCGTCGGATCGGGTTGCGGAGGAAGCCTCCAGCCGACGTGATCAGCGCCGTTCGCAGGCGGTTCTCGACGGTGGGGTCGAGCATGTTACGCGCGGACCAGTCGGCGGAGGTCGGCGTCCAACGCCGATGCCCCGTTCACGAGTTCACCAACGATTGTCAACACGTCATCGACACTGGTCGCGGTGTGTACTCCAGGGCGATCCACGAGCGCACGGGCCCAGGCGTTGGCTCGGACCACCATGTTCGTGAGGATGACGGGCCGTCCGTGCTCGACTGCCATGCGGGCCTGGGCACGGGCCCCGCTGTGTTCACCGGCCTCTACGACGACCGTCGCCATGCCGTAGCCCGACATGGTCGCATTGCGCATCAGGAATGTGTGCTTCTGTGGAGGCGCATCGGGCCAGAACTGCGAGATCAGGAGGCCACGAGAAGAGATTTCATCGTGCAGGTCTCGATTCGCCGCCGGGTAGACCTTGTTGATGCCCGTTCCGATGAAGGCGACAGTTCGTCCGCCTGAATCGAGAGCGGCGCGATGGGCGGCGGTGTCGATACCGGCCGCGAGGCCCGCCACGACCGTTACCTTACGGCGAACCAGGCTCTCGGCGACATGTGCGGCGAACCTCAGGCCGTGTTCGGAGGCCGCCCGAGACCCGACGACCGA
>JBOHBY010001004.1:0-3261 GCA_050698635.1 Spirillospora sp. | reverse complement strand
GCGTCCGGCTGGTCGGGCGGGTCGAGGACGAGCGCGGCCGTCACCAGTTCGAGCCCGGCGACGACCTCGTAGGTGTCCTCCAGCAGCGCGAGCCGGAACTCGCCGGGGTCGATGCCCGGCGGAACGTCCAGCGGCCGGGCGGGCGACGAGAGCACAGCGGCGAACCGCACCGTCACACCAGAATCCGGGGCCTCGCGTGGGTCAGACGGGTCGGACGGGTCGGGCGGGTCGGACGGGTCGGTCACCCGGCGACCTCGTGCGGGAAGTCGTCCCCGTGGTGGACGCCTTCGTCGACGACATCGGCGTCCGGGGCGTCCGCCTCAAGGGGCAGATGCGCGGCGGCGGCGACGCCCTCCAGGTAGCCGCGCGCCCGGTCGGCCTTCGGATAGTTGCCGACCAGCTCCCAGAAGTCGGCGCCGTGCCCCGGGATGAGCAGGTGCGCCAGCTCATGGACGAGAACGTAGTCGACGACCCACCCGGGCATGCCCCGCAGGCGGGTGGACAACCGGATCGTGCCGTCGTCGGGGGTGCACGACCCCCACCGGGTGCGCTGGTTCGCGACCCAGCGGACGCTGACCGGATCGGCGCGGCCGTCCAGGTAGCGGCGCGACAGCTCCCTGGCCCGTGACTGGAGGTCGGCGTCGCTCGGACGCCGGCGGCGTTCCCTCTCTTCGAGCCGCTCCAGGATGGTCGCGATCCACTGTTCCTCTTCGGCCTTGCTCAGCCTGGACGGAACCATCACCACCACCTTGTCGCCGTCACGGTAGGCGGACACGGTTCGCCGGCGCCTCGCGCTTCGACGGACCTCAACGTTAGGGGGCACGCCTGAACCGTACTCGAAAATTTGCCTGTCCCACAGGGGGTGTTTGACGTTATCGCAGGTCAGAGGCTATGTTTTTGACAGGCGTTCACTCGCCTGTGAACCGGGGTATGCGCTTGTCGCGTTGTGCCGCGAGCCCTTCCAGCATGTCCTTGGACGCCATTGTGACGGGCTGTGCGAGCGACTCCCAGCGAAGCGCCGACTCCATGTCCCCGTGCCCGCCGCCCGACAGCGCCGCCTTCGTGAGCCGGGTCGCGATGGGGGCCTGCGCGGCGACGCGTCCGGCGACGGTGAGCGCCTCGTCCAGAACCTCGGTGCCGTCTCCGGGGACGGCGCGGTTGACCAGTCCGTGCCCTTCGGCCTCGGCGCCGGTGACGACCCGTCCGGCCAGAAGCATCTCGCGGGCCAGCGGCAGCCCGGCGACCTCGGGGAGCAGCCAGGTCGCGGCCATGCCGGGGTGCAGCCCGAGCGCGGTGAACGGGGCGAGCAGCTTGGCCTCGGACGCCGCGTACCGCAGGTCGCAGGCCAGCGCGAGGCACAGCCCGGCGCCGACGGCGTGCCCGTTGACGGCGGCGATCGTCGGGACCTCCAGGTCGCGGATCGTCAGCCACGTCCGGTAGAAGGTCAGCATCCGGTCGCGAAGCGGTGGGACGGCGACGTCATTCGTCCCGGCCAGCCAGGAGAGATCACCGCCAGAGCTGAACGCGCTGCCCGCGCCGGTCACCACGACGCATCGCACGCCGGTGTCGCCGCGAAGATCGTCGATCGCGGCGCGCCACGCGGCGGTCATCTCGTCCGACATCGCGTTGCGGCGGCCAGGGTCGTTCAGCGTCAGGACGGCGATCCCGCCCGGACGGCGTTCGGCGAGCAGCACGTCATCACGATCTTCGCCCATGGCCCGCACCGTACCGCGCTCGGCCGGCCCCGACCCGCTCCATACCCTCCCCCTCACGCGTGAGAAAGCGCACACTTACCCAGTCGCCGCAGGTCAGATCGTTCCGCCCTCCCCGCCCCCGGCGATACTTGCGGATGGTTGTGGCGGGAACGACAGTCGATCACGGACAATGGTCCGCGTGAGCGATCTTCCCCGCCGCGCGGTGACGCGGTCAGCCAAGCTGGCGTCCCTCCCCATCGGCTTCGCGGGGCGCACCGCGCTCGGCATGGGGAAGCGGACGTTCGGGCGTCCCGCCGAGGCCGTCGCGCTGGAGATCCAGCAGCGCACCGCCGAACAGCTGTTCAGGGTGCTCGGCGAGCTCAAGGGCGGGGCGATGAAGCTCGGCCAGATGCTGTCGATCTTCGAGGCGGCGCTGCCGCCGGAGATCGCGGGCCCCTACCGCGCCACGCTGACCAAGCTGCAGGAGGCCGCTCCCCCATTGCCGGTCGCGACCGTCCACAAGGTCCTCGCCGAATTCCTCGGCGAGGACTGGCGCGACTATTTCGAGTCGTTCGACGACCAGCCGGCCGCGGCGGCGTCCATCGGGCAGGTGCACCGCGCCGTCTGGCACGACGGCCGGCACGTCGCCGTCAAGGTGCAGTATCCGGGCGCCGGCAAGGCCCTGATCAGCGACTTCAACCAGCTCGCCCGGCTCGGCCGGCTGTTCGGCGTGCTGATGCCGGGCCTGGACGTCAAGTCGATGCTCGCCGAGCTGAAGGAGCGGGTGGTCGAGGAGCTCGACTACACGATCGAGGCCGAATCGCAGACGATCTTCCGGAACGCCTACGAGGGCGACCCCGACTTCTCCATTCCCGCGGTCATCGCGCAGAACGGCGACATCCTGATCAGCGAGTGGATGGACGGCGTCCCACTCTCGAAGATCATCAGCGAGGGTGACCAGGAGACGCGCAACCACGCCGCCCTGCTCTACTGCCGTTTCCTGCTCTCCGGCCCGAAACGGTGCGGGATGCTGCACGGCGACCCGCACCCCGGCAATTTCCGGCTGCTGGAGGACGGCCGCCTCGGCATCCTCGACTTCGGCGCCGTCGACCGCATTCCGGGCGGTTTCCAGCGGCGGCTCGGCCTGCTGCTGCGCATCGGCACGATGGCCGACATCGACGAGGTCGAGGAGGCGCTGCGCCGCGAGGACTTCATCCGCGAGGGCGTGGACGTCGACGCCGACTCGCTCCAGGCGTTCCTCGCGCCGATCACCGAGCCGTTCGTCACCGAGACGTTCGAGTTCAGCCGCGAATGGCTCCGCGACATGGCCGCCAGGGTCACCGACCTGCGTCCGGGCAACGTGGTCCGGCAGCTCAACCTGCCGCCCGAGTACGTGATCATCCACCGGGTGCTGTCGGCGGGGACCGGCGTCCTGTGCCAGCTCGAATGCGAGATCCCGGCCCGCGCCGAGTCGCTCACATGGGTCCCCGGTTTCGCCGACGACGAGGACGGCGAACTCATCTCGGGCTGACCCCGAAAACTGAGCGGGCCCCGCGCATTGATGGGA
>JBOHBY010001003.1:0-7510 GCA_050698635.1 Spirillospora sp. | reverse complement strand
CGCGCCGTCCGGCTCGGGCTCGCGTCCCCGCCGCTGGAGGCGCTCGCGCGGGCCCTGGATGTCCTCGCCGGGATCGCGGCGGGCTCGCCGGAGGACGTTCCCGTCGACTGACCGTCCGGTGACGGTCGGCGCGGCACGGACGGGTTAGGCGGCTGGTACCTGGACTGGCGGGGTGCCGTCGTCCATCGTTGCTTGTGGGTGCGGTGTCGGGCTCACGGTGCGAGGGGCGGGAGCGAGGCTGATGATCGAGGTGCGGGGGGTGGGGCAGCGCGCGGGCGGTGGGCGCCGCACGCTGCGGGAGGTGTCGCTGACGATCGGGTCCGGTGAGCTGGTCGCGATCATCGGGGGCAGCGGGGCGGGCAAGACGACGCTGCTGGACGCCATCGCCGGGGTCCGGCCCCCGGCGGAGGGCGAGGTCCGCTTCGACGGCGGCGCGTCCGGTGGCGCGCCCGGCGGAGCCGCTTTGGACGGGCAGGCGGGGACGTTCGGGTACGTGCCGCAGGACGACATCGTCCACCTGGAGATGCCGTTGCGGCGCACGCTGCGGTACGCGGCGGGGCTGCGGCTGCCGTCCGGGACGCCGCCGGAGCGGGCGGAGCGGGCCGTGGACGCCGCCATGGAGGCACTGGCCCTCACCGAACGCGCGCGGCAGCGGGTCGGGTCGCTCAGCGGCGGTGAGCGCAAGCGCGCGTCCATCGCGGTGGAGCTGCTGACGCGTCCCCGCGTGTTCTTCCTCGACGAGCCGACGTCGGGCCTGGACCCGGCGACGGCGGCCGACCTGATGCGGCTGCTGCGCGGCCTGGCCGACTCGGGCACGACGGTCGTGCTCACGACCCACCATCCGCCGGACGTCGCCGTCTGCGACCGGGTGGCCGTCCTGACGCAGGACGGGCGGCTGGCGTTCTACGGCGAGCCGGACAAGGCGCGCGAGGAGTTCCAGGTCGAGGCGATCGACGACATCTACCTGCGGCTCGCCGAGGCGGAGTCGCACGAGTGGGAGGGACGGTTCGGCGCGAGCCCCGCGCCGGAGGCGGGTCCGGGCGTCGGGGCGTTCGGGCAGTGGGCGCTGCTGGCGCGGCGGAACCTGGACCTGCTGTCACGGAACCGGCTGACGCTCGCCGTGCTGGCCGGGTCGCCGCTGATGGTGCTGGCGATGTTCGCGGTGCTGTTCCGTCCGGGCGCGTTCGCGCCGGAGTCGCCGAGCCCTGGCGCGACGGTGATGATCCTGTTCTGGATCGCGTTCGGCGGGTTCTTCTTCGGGCTGACGTACGGGCTGTTGCAGATCTGCACGGAGCTGCCCGTCGTGCGGCGTGAACGGCTGACGGGCCTACGGGTCGGGCCGTACGTGCTGGCGAAGGTGGCGGTGCTGCTCCCGTTGCTGGCCGTGGTGGACGCGCTGATGCTCGGCGTCCTGCGCGCCCTGGACCGGCTGCCCGCGCTGGGGTGGGGCACGTACGCGGAGGTGTTCGTCACCCTGCTGCTGTGCTCGCTGGCCGCGCTGGCGCTGGGGCTTCTGGTGTCGGCGGCCGTCACGGACCCGGCGCAGGCGACGATGGCGCTGCCGATGCTGTGCTTCCCGCAGGTGCTGTTCGTGGGCGCGATCCTGCCCGTCCCGGTGATGGCGGCGCCGGGACGCTGGCTGAGCTACGCGATGTCGAACCGGTGGGCGTTCGAGGGGCTGGGGCACAGCCTCGGCGTGGAGCGGCTGTGGGGGTCGGGGCGTTCGCCGCTGGGGCCGCCGCTGCTCGACTCGTACGGCGACACGTTCGCGCGGGCGGTGGCCGTCGACTGGGCGGTGCTGGGCGGGTTCACGGCGCTCTTCCTGGCGGGGACGTGCCTGATCCTCGCCCGGCGCACGTGACCGAACACCCGGCGCACATGGCAAACACTCGGTGACGGGCCAATTACGGCCAGCGTGACCCCTTGCGTTCGCACTCCCGATTTTGGACCGTTTTGAGATAGATGCGGCTTATGAATACGGGGGTGCAGCATGAGCACTACTTCCGATGTTCACTCCGGTATGTCGGGATACGCCAGCACCCGGCGGCTGGACGAGCTCCGCGCCACCGAGTACCGCCATCTGGACGAGAACGGCCAGACCTACCTCGACTACACCGGATCGGGAGTCGTCGCCGAAGCCCAGCTACGGGCGCACGTCGAACGGCTGTCGGGCCGGTGCTACGGCAACCCGCACTCGGAGAACCCGACGTCCAGCGCGTCCACGGTCCTGGTCGAGCGGGCGCGGGAGCGGATCCTGGCGTTCTTCAACGCCTCCCCCGACGAGTACGCGGTGGTGTTCACGCCGAACGCGAGCGGCGCGTGCCGCCTGGTCGGCGAGGCTTATCCGTTCGGGTCCGGCGCGCGGCTCGTCCTGACGGGCGACAACCACAACTCGGTGAACGGGCTCCGGGAGTTCGCGCGGGCGCGCGGCGCCGAGACCGTGCACGTTCCCGTCCGCGGGCCGGGCCTGCGGGTCGCCGACGAGGAGGTCGGCGCGGCACTCGCGGACGGCCGGGGCCTGTTCGTCTTCCCGGCGCAGAGCAACTTCACCGGCGTCCAGCATCCGCCGGACTGGATCGACCGGGCCCACGCGCACGGCTACGACGTGCTGCTGGACGCGGCCGCGTTCGTCCCCGCCAACCGCCTCGACCTGAGCCGGACGCGCGCCGACTTCGTCCCCGTGAGCTGGTACAAGGTGTTCGGCTACCCGACCGGCGTCGGCTGCCTGGTCGCGCGGCGCGAGGCCCTGGCGCGGCTGCGGCGGCCCTGGTTCGCCGGCGGGACGATCCAGGCGGTCAGCGCGCTCGGCGGCTGGCACGTCCTCGCGCCCGACGAGACGGCGTTCGAGGACGGCACCCTGAACTTCCTGGCCATCCCGGACGTGGAGTTCGGCATCGGCTGGGTCGACGGCATCGGCATGGACCTGATCCACCGCCGCGTGACCTGCCTGACCGACCTGCTCCTGCGGCGGCTGACGGGCCTGCGGCACCCCGACGGCTCCCCCATGATCCGGCTGTACGGGCCGGAGAGCACCGACCGGCGCGGCGGCACCGTGGCGTTCAACGTCCTGGACGTGCGCGGCGGGATCGTCGACGAGCGGATCATCGCCCGCGACACCGCCGCCGCCGGGATCTCCGTCCGCACGGGCTGCTTCTGCAACCCCGGCGCCGGGGAGGGCGCGTTCGAGATCTCCGAGCAGGCGCTGCGGCACACCGCGCACCGGCGGATGCGGACGCTCGACGACTACCTCGGCGTGCTCGGCCTGCCCAGCGGCGGCGCCGTCCGCGCGTCCCTCGGCCTGGTCTCGAACATCGCCGACGTGGAGCGCCTCACCGAGTTCCTCGACGCCACCTACGCCGGACGCGCACCGGACGCCACCGGCCTCAAGCCCCGCGAACGCTGCTAGACGGGTGCCGAGTCAGGTACCGGCGCGTTCGACGACGAGGGCCCATTCCTCCAGGAGCGCCTGCGCGGTGTCGGCGTCGGGGCCTTCGGCCCACAGGTGCGTGACGGCCTCCGCCGGGTCGGGCAGCACCAGGACCCAGCGGCCGTCGTCCTCGACCACGCGGACGCCGTCGGTCGTGTCGATCGTCCGGTCTCCGGCCGCCTCGACGACGTGCCGCATCACGCTGCCCTTCGCCGCCCACGGCGTCGGGACGGAGCGGCGCAGCAGGTGCGCGTCCGGGATGCGGCGGTCGATCTGCGAGAGGGTCAGGCGGGTGCGCGCGACGAGCCCGACGAGGCGGACGAACGCCGCGATCCCGTCCACGGTGCCGCTGAACTCCGGCATCAGGAAGCCGCCCCGGCCGTCCCCCGCGAAGATCACACCGCGCTGCGCGGCGGCCTTGGTGAGCACGTCCTGGGACGTGGACGTCCACTCGACCTCGACGCCGTGGAACCGGCACACCTGCTCGGCGACCCGCGTCGTCGTCACCGGCAGCGCGACCCGGGCCCGCTCCTCCTGCGCGCCCCGCTCCGCCGCGACGAGGTCGAGCATGACGAGCAGCGCCCGGTCGTCGCCGACGAGCTCGCCGTTGTCGTCCACGAGCGAGATCCGCTCCCCGACCGGGTCGAACCGGACGCCGAACGCGGCCCGCGACGACGACACGAGCTCGCCGAGCCGCTCCAGGTCGCGCATCCGCTCGGCGAGCGTCTCGGTCGGGTTGGCCTCGTCCAGCCCGGCGTTGCGGGTGAGGACCTCCACGCCGGTGCCGAGCAGGTTCGGCAGGACGAGCGACGCGACGCCGCCCGCGCAGTCCAGGACGAGCTTCAGCCCGGCCTCGCGCACCCCGCTGATGTCGACGCGGCGCAGCAGGTCGCGGGTGTAGGTCTCCACGACGCGCGGCGGGTAGGTCAGCTCGGCGATCTCGCCGGGGAACGCGCGGCGGTACTCCTGCCGCCCGAACACGCGCTCCAGCTTGCGCTGCGCCGCCTGCGACAGGTCCGCGCCGTCGGGGTCGAGGAAGAGGATGTCGACGCCCTGCGGGTCGCCGAGGGTGGTGCGGATGTAGATGCCGCCGACGGCGTCCTCGCGTCCGGTCTCGAACCGGGCGACGGTCAGCGGCGTCGCCTCCAGGTCGTGGACGTTGATCGCGCTGGCGGTGAGGGCGCTGTTCACGGCGCGTTTCAGGGTGCGGGCGGCGCGGGAGACGTCCCGTCCGGTGACGACGGTGGTGCCCTTCTTCAGCGTCGTCGCGTACGCGCTGGCGAGCCGCACCGCCAGCTCGGGCGTGATCTCGACGTTGACCAGCCCGGACACGCCGCGCGGCCCGAACAGGTTGCGCTGCCCCCGCGACTCCCAGATCACGCTGGTGTTGACGACCGCGCCCGCCTCGATCGTCTTGAACGGGTACACCTTCACGCCCGACGAGACGTACGCCTCCGCCTCGATCACGCACTCGTCGCCGATGACCGCGCCCTCCTCGACGCGGGCGCCCGCCATGATGTCGGTGTTCTTGCCGACGACGCAGCCGCGCAGGTTCGTCGATGGCGCGACGAACACGTTGTCGTGGACGATCGCGCGGTGCAGGAACGCGCCCTCCTTCACGACCACGTTGCTGCCGAGGACGGTGTACTCGCGCAGTTCGACGCCCGCCTCGACCTTGGCGTAGTCGCCGATGTAGAGCGGGCCCTTGAGGACGGCCTCGGCGTCCACCTCCGCGCCCTCGGCGACCCAGACGCCGGGCGAGACCTCGAACCCGTCCAGGTCGATGCCGACCTGCCCGGACAGCATGTCGGCCTGCGCCTTGAGGTAGCTCTCGTGGGTGCCGACGTCCTCCCAGTAGCAGTCGGCGACGTACCCGAACAGCGGGGCGCCCTCGGCGAGCAGCGCGGGGAACACGTCCCCGGACCAGTCGACCGGCTCCCCCGCCGCGACGTGCTCCAGGACCTCCGGCTCCATCACGTAGATGCCGGTGTTGACGGTGTCGGAGAACACCTGGCCCCACGTCGGCTTCTCCAGGAACCGCTGCACGCGGCCCGCGTCGTCCACGATGATGATCCCGAACTCCAGGGGGTTCGGGACGCGTTTCAGCCCGATGGTGACGAGCGCGCCGTTGCGCTCGTGGAACCGCACCATGTCGGTCAGGTCGATGTCGGTGAGCGCGTCCCCGGAGATCACCAGGAAGCGGTCGTCGCGCAGCGCCTCCTCGGCGTTCTTGACGCTCCCGGCCGTGCCGAGCGGGATCTCCTCGGTCGCGTAGCTCAGCGCCATGCCGAGCTCCTCGCCGTCGCCGAAGTAGTTGCGGATCAGCGCGGCCAGGAACTGGACGGTGACGACGGTCTCGCTGAACCCGTGCGCCTTCAGCAGCCGCAGCACATGCTCCATGATCGGCCGGTTGACGAGCGGGAGCAGCGGTTTGGGCTGGTTGGCGGTCATGGGGCGCAGCCGCGTCCCCTCGCCGCCCGCCATCACGACCGCCTTCATCCCGGCGTCTCCCGTCCGGCGACCATCAGCTGCCGTGTCTGCGTCCAGTACAGGACGGCCGCCCACCAGTACAGGCCCGCGCCCCAGATCGCGAACGACCAGCCGACCACCTTCGCGGCCGTCGCGGCCGCGCCGTCATGGTCGCCCAGCAGAAGCAACGGGAACGCGTACAGCAGGCAGAGCGTGCCCGCCTTGCCGATGAAATGGACGGGAAGCGTGCCGCTGTACCCGAGCCGCCGGACGATCGGCGCGATCGGCACGATCGCCAGCTCGCGGGCGACCAGCAGGACCACCAGCCACAGCGGGATGATGTCGCGGATCGTGAGGCCGACGAGCGTGGCCAGGATGTAGAGCCGGTCGGCGGCCGGGTCGAGCATCGCCCCGATCTTGCTGGTCTGGTTCAGGACGCGGGCGAGCTTGCCGTCCAGCCAGTCCGACAGGCCCGCGAACACCAGCAGCGCGAGCGCCCACCAGTCCGCCTCGATCAGCACGAGCCACAGGAACAGGGGGACGCCGACCAGCCGGGCCAGGCTGAGGCTGTTGGGAACCGTGAGGATCCGGTCCTGCGGGGCCTGCTGCTCTGTGCTCACCGACGCGTTCGCCTCCCCTGGTCCCTTGATCCTGACCCTACCGGTAAGGATCCTGAAAGCCCCCGTGGGCATCGTCCGGGCGGGCGGGGGCTGGAGGACGGTCTTCTCCGGCGAATGCCAACAAATGGCGTCTCGGCGGCGTCTCCCTACATCGACATGATCTCTCCGACGCCCCGTCCGGACGGGGCCCCCAGAAAGGGTGTCGCGTTGGGTCCCCTACAGGCTGACGATCCGCGCGCCGTGGGCGGGTACGTGCTGTCCGCGCGGCTGGGCGGCGGCGGCATGGGCCAGGTCTACCTCGGCCGCTCCCCCGGCGGGCGGCCGGTGGCGGTGAAGCTCGTACGCCCCGAGTACGGCGACGACCCGCAGTTCAGGCGGCGGTTCGCGGCGGAGGTCGAGGCGGCGCGCAAGGTCGGCGGGTTCTTCACCGCGCAGGTCGTCGACGCCGACCCGGACGCGGACCGTCCGTGGCTGGTCACCGCCTACGTGCCGGGCCCCTCGCTCCAGGCGGCGGTGGACGAGCAGGGGCCGCTGCCCGTCCGCGCGGTGCGCGTCCTCGGGGCCGGGCTGGCCGAAGGGCTGACGGCCGTCCACGCGTGCGGGCTGATACACCGCGACCTCAAGCCCGCCAACGTGATCCTGGCCCCGGACGGGCCACGGGTGATCGACTTCGGGATCGTCCGGGCGCTGGAGGCCGCGTCCGGCACCGCCACCGGCACGATCACCGGGACCGTCGCGTACATGTCGCCCGAGCAGGCGCGCGGCGACCGTGAGATCGGACCGGCGGCGGACGTGTTCGCGCTCGGCTCGGTCCTGGTGTTCGCCTCCACCGGCGCGACGCCGTTCGGGCAGGGGCGGGCGCAGACGGTGCTGTACCGGATCGTCCGGGAGGAGCCCGATCTGGCCGGGGTCCCCGCCGAGCTCCGCGACCTGGCCGGGGCGTGCCTGGCCAAGGACCCGGCCGACCGTCCGGCCCTGGCGGACGTGCTGGAGC
>JBOHBY010001002.1:0-1885 GCA_050698635.1 Spirillospora sp. | reverse complement strand
AGCCGCTGCTCGGCGTGGTCCAGCATGACGCCGGGATGCGCGTGGCCCACCGACGACCAGTTCGGGACGGCGTGCGCGAGCCCGTCGATCCGGGCCGCCGCCACCTCCGGGCTGCAGGCCGCCAAGAGTGCGGCCGCCTCGTTCTCGCCCCAGCGCGCGGCGACCTCGTCGACCAGCGCGTCCGCGAGGTCGGCGCGCCGGTATTTGCGGACGGCGTCGTACAGCGCCGTGCGGGTCGCGGCGGGTGCGTCCGCGAGGCCGTCCAGGAACGGTGCGGCGTCGACGCCGAACCGGACGCCCAGCCTGATCGCCTCGCAGGCCAGCTCGTTGTCCGGGTCTCGCGTTGCCGCGGCCAGGTATGCCAGGGAGGCCTCGTCCCGTACGGCGGAGGCGATGAAGAGCGCCAGGGAGCGTTCGTAGTTCCCGCCCTGGGAGAGGCCGTCGAGCACGGCGGCTATCTCCGACGGGCCGGCGGAGCGGCGCAGCGCGGCCAGGCGCAGGCACCGTTCCTTGAACGGCAGCGGCTCGATCTCGGTCAGCAGCTCCTCGACGCGCATGGCGCGCCATCCTGCCCGATCAGTTCACCACTTTCATCCGGTTTCTTCTGGAGGGCGGGCGGCGGTGACCTGTTCCGCGAGCTTGCGGACGCGGGCCTCGTGCTCGTCGTAACCGACGACGACCGGCGGCTCGTTGTACGGCATCGTGTCGGAGGAGCGCCGCAGCTTCACGTACTGGCCGCACGCGTCGATCGCGTACGGTTCCATGTCGTCCTGCAGGGCGCCGATCACCGTGATGCCGTGGGTCTCGCCGATCTTGCGGAACAGCGCGACGGCCTCCTTGCGGTGCTCCTTGCCGAGGTTGCGTCCCAGCTCGTCCAGGACGAGCACGAGCTGGCTACCGGCCCCTGGGCCTGCGCCCTTTTCGGCTCGGCCGCCTCTGCTGGAGCTGGCGAGCGCTGCGGCGCATACGAGTTTGACGGCCTTCTCGTCCATGAGCGCGGTGTTGGCGCGCCGGTTGTACGGGACGTAGCGCTGCCCGTCCGACCGCCGCCACTTGGGCGTGACCCGCCAGCGCCACTCCTGCTCAGGGTCGGCGGGCTGTTCGGGAGTAGGGAACTCCAGCGTCGCGCCGTAGCCGCCGTAGCCGACGTCGAGTTTCTCGAACTCGTCCGACACGCGCTGCAAGCGCGCGCGGATCGCGGCGGTCAGCGCGGTGCGGTGCGCCTCGGCCGCGCCCGCGGCCTCTGCCGCGCCCTTCTGCGCCTTCTCCAGGTCGGTGCGGCGCCCTGAGAGCTGCACCTCGATCTGGCGTCGCTGATGCTTCTCGTAGTCCTCCTGCTGGCGCAGGTATGCCTCCATGGCTTTCACGAGACGCGGGAACGTCGCCTGTTCGCGGTCGGTGCGGCGGCCCTCGCCCTCGGCCCGTTCGCGTAGCAGGAACCGGATCTCCTCTGGCATGTCGTCGTCGGACGGGCCGTCCGGGAAGACGCGGCGGAGCGCCTCCGACAGATGCTTCTCCGCGGTGTGCCACCACTCGGCGGGCGTCCACGTGGCCTCGTCGTCGTCCAGGCCGGACAGCCATTCGGCCGCGCCTTCGCGTGTTCCGCCCCAGTCCTTCTCCAGGCCGTCCATGGCGAGCGCGGCGCGCCTGTCGGCCAGCTCGGACGACGTCCGCCGGATCTTGTCACGTTCGCGTTCGTGCGTCTCGCGGCGGCCGCGGAGCCGGTCGATCTCCAGCGCCCTCGTGTCGGCCTTGGCCTGGAGGCGCCGCAGGGTCTGCTCCGCCGATCCGAGCCGCGGCCCGAGCCGGGACTCGCCCGCCGCCAGCTCCTCCAGCCGTTCCCGCAGGCCGGTCATCATTTCGCGGACGTCGTCCAGGTCGGCCG
>JBOHBY010001001.1:0-2399 GCA_050698635.1 Spirillospora sp. | reverse complement strand
CTGTCAGCCGCCGCCCCGTGCTGACCGGCCACCCAGCGCACACCGTCCGTCCCGCGCAGATCAGTCGCCGCCCCGACAAGATCAGCCGCCCCGAGCAGATCGGCCGCCCCGAGCAGATCGGCCGGCCCAGGCAGATCGGCCGGCCCGAGCAGACCGCTCGCCGCTCAGTTCACGCCCGGATGCCGCGCATCCGCCCCCCGACCCGAGTCCGCACCCTGAAAAGGGATTGGAGACGATGGCCGTGAGGGAACCCCTGACCTATCTTGGCGAGGCCGGACAGCAGATCGGCAGCTCGCTGGACCACCTGCAGGCCGCCCGGACGCTCGCCGAGGTGCTCGTGCCGCGGCTCGCCGACTTCGCCGCCGTCGAACTGCTCGAACGCGTCGTCGCCGACTCGGCTCCGCCCGCCGCCGAGGTCGACGAGACCACGCAGATGCGCCGCGTCGCGGTCGTCCACAACGACGACCCCGGACGCTGGGACGACGTCGCCCCCGAAGGCGAGCCCCTGCTGCTGTCGCCCGGGACGCCGTTCGTCCAGGCCATGCGGACCGGACGTCCCGTCCACATCCCGCGGGTCGGCCCCCAGCGGGCCGGCGAGATCGCCGCCTCCTTCGGAGACCACGACAACCTGCGCTCGCTGTTCACCGGCCGGGCGCTGCTGATCTTCCCGCTGATCGCCCGGGGACGGGTCCTCGGCACGTTCACCCTGCTGCGCAAGCCCGACCGGGACCCGTTCGGCGAGCTCTGCCTCGCCATGGTCGACGAGCTCGGCCGCCGCGCCGCGCTGTGCATCGACAACGGCCGGCTGTACCGGCGCGAGGTCCAGGTCGCCGAAGAGTTGCAGCGCAGCATGCTGCCCGACGACCCGCCGGACGTCGCGGGCGCCCGCGTCCGCTACCGCTACCGGCCCGCCGAACAGGCCGCGAAGGTCGGCGGCGACTGGTTCGACGCCATCCCGCTGCCCGGCTGCCGGCTCGGCATCGTCGTCGGCGACGTCATGGGCCACGGCCTCACCTCCGCCGCGATCATGGGCCAGTTGCGCACCGCCGTGCGCACCCTCGCCGCCGAGGACATGCGGCCCGCGCGGCTGCTGCGCCAGCTCGACGGCCTCGCCCGCCGCCTCGGCGAGGGCTACCTCGCCACCTGCCTGTACGCGGTGTACGACCCGGTGGAGCGGCGGTGCACGCTCGCCAACGCCGGGCACGTACCGCCCGTGCTGGTGTCGGCGTTCGGCGACAGCCGCGTCCTGTCCGTCCCGCCGGGGGTGCCGATCGGCGTCGGCGGTGAGCCGTTCGAGGCGATGGAGGTCGAGGTCGAGGACGGGTCGCAGCTCGTCCTGTGCACCGACGGCCTGCTGGAACGCCGCGGCCGCGACATCGACCACGGCCTTGAGCTGCTGCGCGGACGGCTCACCGACGCCACCCCCGACCTCGACCTCACCTGCGACTCCCTCCTGGACACCCTCGCCGAGCCCACGCCCGCCGACGACATCGCCATCGTCGCGGTCGGCTTCGACGGAATCCCGAAGGAGGACGTCGCCGCGTGGGAACTCGAACCGGATCCGAGCACCGTCCCGTGGGTGCGCGCGCAGGTCGCCGCCAAGCTCACCGAGTGGGACCTCGAACCGCTGACCGACACCGTCCAGCTGCTGGTCAGCGAACTCGTCACCAACGCGCTCGTCCACGGCGCCGGCGCCATCGGGCTCCGCGTGATCAAGGGCCTCAGCCTGGTCTGCGAGGTCTACGACGACGGCGCCGACCTACCCAGGCTCCGCCACGCGGAGGCCACCGACGAATCGGGCCGAGGCCTCCAACTCGTCGCCCACCTGGCCGCCCGCTGGGGCACCCACCGCGCCGAACCCGGAAAGGTCGTCTGGTTCGAACACGACTTACCAAAACCCCCAACCCCAGGTTGACCCCACCCCGCGCGGACCGCTGACCGCGAGGCCCTGTCGCCCCGCGCGGACCGTTGACCGCGAGGGCCTGTCGCCCCGCGCGGACCGTTGACCAGTGTGGACGACGAAGGGATGGCCGGGCTGTGAGGCAAATGTCCCGTTGTGACGGATAGTTTCCAACGCCCGTGTGGGCTCTGATCGATATCGCCGACGCTCATCGACGCCCGCGGGAGAACTGTTGGGTCAGAATCTGACACTGCCGGTCCCGGAGACGCTCTACGGCACCTACGCCGTGGCGCTCACCGAACCGATCACCGACCCCGCTCGGCTGGCCCACGACGAGGTCGCGCGCCGCACCGAACCGCCGCTACGCGGCCTTGTCCTCGGCATGCTCGACAGCCCGATGCTCACCCTCGACCAGCGTCCGGCGTCGCAGTTCCCGCCGCTGCCGCGCGACCTCCTGGCCGCCTACGGCGCCGACCCGTCCGGTCTCGCCGCCGTGGAC
>JBOHBY010001000.1:0-1565 GCA_050698635.1 Spirillospora sp. | reverse complement strand
GCGGTCAGCGAACTGTGGCGCTGGGGTCGAACCCGAAGGGCAGTTCGAGGCGGTGGGTCTTGAGGAGCGCGGGGTCGGTCAGCACGTCGCGGGTCGGCGCGTCGGCGGCGATGACGCCGCCGGAGAGGATCACCGACCGCGGGCACAGCTCCGCCGCGTACGGGAGGTCGTGCGTGACCATCAGGACGGTCACGTCCAGGCTCAGCAGGATCTCGGCCAGCTCGCGGCGGCTCGCCGGGTCCAGGTTGGACGACGGCTCGTCCAGAACCAGAATCTCCGGCTCCATCGCCAGGACGGTGGCGACCGCGACGCGGCGGCGCTGGCCGAAGCTGAGGTGCTGCGGCGGGCGGTCGGCGACGTCCTGCATGCCGACGCGGACCAGCGCGTCCCGCACCCGGTGGTCAAGGTCAGGGCCGCGGAGACCGAGGTTGGCGGGGCCGAACGCGACGTCCTCGCGGACGGTCGGCATGAACAGCTGGTCGTCGGGGTCCTGGAACACGATGCCGACGCGGCGGCGGATCTCCCTCAGCGCCTTCTTGTCCTTCGGGTCGACCGCGAGGCCGCCGACCCTGACCTCGCCGAGGCCGCCGTGCAGGATGCCGTTCAGGTGCAGGACGAGCGTCGTCTTCCCGGCGCCGTTCGGGCCGAGGAGCGCGACCCGCTCGCCGCGCCCGATCGTCAGGTCGACGCCGAAGAGGGCCTGCGTGCCGTCCGGATAGGCGTAGGCGAGGCCCTGCACGACAAGCGAAGGCGCGGTCATGGGGTCATCCAAGCAGCCAGCGTCACCAGGGCGGCGGCGAGGGGCAGGGCCGCGGCGGCCGTCCACTGCGCGGCCGTCGCGCCGACGTCGTGCATGACGGGCATGCGCCCGTCGTAGCCGCGGCTCAGCATCGCCAGGTGGACGCGCTCACCGCGTTCGTAGGAGCGCAGGAACAGCGCCCCGATCGACTTGGCGAGGACGCGGGTGGCGCGCAGGTCGCGGCCCTCGAAGCCGCGCGACGCCCGCGCGACCTTCATCCGGGCGAGCTCGGCCGTGACGACGTCCCCGTACCGCAGCATGAACGTGGCGATCTGCGTGATGAGCTGCGGCATCCGCAACCGCTCGATGCCGAGCAGCAGCAGCCGCGGCTCGGTCGTGGCGGCCAGCAGAATTGAGGCGACGACGCCGAGCGTCCCCTTGGCGAGGATGTTCCAGGCGCCCCAGAGGCCGCTCTCGCTGAGGCCGACGCCGAGCACGGTCGTCTTCTCGCCGGTCGCGACGAACGGCAGGAGGAACGCGAACGCGACGAACGGGACCTCGATGACGACCCGCCGCGCGACCGTCCCGAACGGGATCCGCGCCGCCGCCGCGACGCCCGCGAGCAGCAGCGCGTACACGCCGAACGCCCACATCCGCTCGCGCGGGGTGGCGACTACCAGCAGCACGAACGCCAGGACGGCGACGAGCTTGCACTGCGGCGGCAGCCGATGCACCACCGAAGCGCCCGGCACGTAGAGCCGGTGCGCCGCGCCGGACGCGTGACCCGCCCCCATCAGCCCCGACCAGCCGCCGCGCTCTCCTCGCG
>JBOHBY010000999.1:0-2211 GCA_050698635.1 Spirillospora sp. | reverse complement strand
GCCCGCCGGGGACGTGCGCGTCGGCGGCTTCGGCGGCCCCGCCGGGCTTGCGGCGTGGCTCCGCGAGCACCGCGTCGACCGCCTCGTGGACGCCACACACCCCTTCGCGGAGCGGATGAGCGCCTCGGCCGCGGACGCGTCGAAGCTCGCCGGAGTGCCGCTGGTCGCGCTCCGCCGTCCCGGCTGGCGGGAGGAGGACGGCGACGACTGGCAGCGCGTCCCGTCACTGCGCGACGCCGCCACCGCGCTTTCGCGAGGCGCCCGCGCGTTCCTCACCACCGGGCGGAGCGGCATCCCGGTGTTCGCCGCCCGGACGGACGTGTGGTTCCTCGCCAGGTCCGTCGACCCGCCGGACCCGCCCGTCCCGGCCAACGTGCGCGTGCTGCTCTCACGCGGCCCCTACACGGTGGACGGCGAGCGGGCGCTGATCCGCGAGCACCGCCTCGACGTGCTGGTCACCAAGGACAGCGGCGGCACGATGACCCGTGCGAAGCTCATCGCCGCGCGCGCCGCCCGGCTGCCGGTGATCATGGTGGATCGGCCGCGACCGCCGGACGGCGTCGAGGTGACCGGCGACGTCGCCGCCGCCGCGCGCTGGGCTCAGGGGTAGCGGCGCGGCGTGTAGACGTCGCCGCGGCCGGTGACCCGGGTCGTGGACGACCCGACGATGACCAGGCAGCGCATGTCGACCAGGCCGGTGTCGAGCTCGCCGAGCGTCGTCACGGTGACGCTCTCCTCGGCGCCGCCGACGTCGCGTCCGACCACCACCGGCGTCTCCGGCGAGCGGTGTTCCAGCAGCAGGTCGCGCGCCGCGGTGAGCTGGTGCCTCCGGCGGCTCGACGACGGGTTGTACAGGGCGAGCACGAGATCGGCCTCGGCCGCCGCGCTGATCCGCCGGGCGATCGCGTCCCAGGGTTTGAGCAGGTCCGACAGCGACAGGACGCAGAAGTCGTGGCCGAGCGGCGCGCCCGCGCGTGCGGCGACGGCCTGCGCGGCGGTCAGCCCGGGGACGATCCGTACCGGCACGTCCGCGAACTCTTCCCCGGCCGCCGCCTCCAGTACGGCCGTCGCCATCGCGAACACGCCGGGGTCGCCGGACGAGACGACGGCGACCCGCGCGCCGTCCCGGGCGAGCTCCAGCGCGTGCCGGGCCCGGTCGGCCTCGACGCGGTTGCCGCTGGAGTGCCGCCGCTGCCGGGGATTCGGCGGCACGCGGTCCAGGTAAGGGCCGTAGCCGACGAGGTCGGTGGCGGACGACAGGACGTCCTGCGCCTCCGGGGTGAGCCAGGGCCGTCCCGCCGGGCCGAGTCCGACGACCACGACGCCGCCTGGCCCTCCCGGCCCTTGCCGCGGCGCGGGCGGATGCGCGGTGAACGTCCTGTCCGCCGGGCTGGTCAGCAGCGCCAGGGACATGTACGGGACGTCCGCCGGATCGACGTCGGCGAGCGGCGCGATCCGCTCCCGGTCGGTGGCGGCCCGTTCGACGTACCAGGCGTCGCCGAGCCGTCCGGCGTCCTCGAACGCCTGCCTGACCTTGGGGAACGTCCGTCCGAGCTTGAGGACGGCCGCCGCGTCCGCCGAGCGCAGCCGCGCGGCCAGCTCGTCGCCGGGAAGCGTGCCGGGTAGCACGGTCAGGGTCTCGTCCCGCTCGACCAGCGGGCGTCCCGCCGCGGCCGACGCCGCGCTGAGCGAGGTGACGCCCGGCACCACCTCGGCCGGGTAGCGGGGCGCGAGACGTTTGTGCAGGTGCATGTAAGAGCCGTAGAACAGCGGGTCGCCCTCGCTCAGGACGACGACCGTCCGATCCGCGTCCAGGTGCGCGGCGAGCCGGGCCGTGCAGGCGGTGTAGAACTCCTCCAGCGCGCCCTCGTAACCGCCGGGATGGCCGGTCGTCTCCGTCGTCACCGGGTAGACGAGCTGTTCCTCGATCTGCCCGTCGCGCAGGTACGGCTCGGCGACACCGCGGGCGATGCTACGGCCGTGCCGGGCGCAGTGGTAGGCGACCACGTCCGCCGCGCCGATCAGCCGGGCCGCCTTCACGGTGACCAGCTCGGGGTCGCCGGGCCCGACGCCCACGCCATAGAGCCGCCCTGCCATCACTCCGCCTCACTAGCGATGGCGTTGACCGCCGCCGCAGTCATCGCGCTGCCCCCGCGCCGGCCGCGCACCGCCAGGTGCGGCAGGCCGCTCGCGGCGAGCGCGTCCTTGGAC
>JBOHBY010000998.1:0-5995 GCA_050698635.1 Spirillospora sp. | reverse complement strand
CGTGCGGCACCGAGTCCGCGACCGCCACCGCGGCCCGTACGGGGCTCGGCACCGGCGGCAAGGCCAGCAGCCGACCGGCGACGGCTCCCATCGCGCCCGCCATGTCCGCGGCCAGGGCGGACGTGGCCGCCGCCCACGCCATCTCGTCGTCGGGCCACCGCGCGTGCGCATCCTCGTCGTGGTGCCGGGCCCGGCGCGCCTCCTCCACGTCCTCGACGACCTCGACCAGGTCGTCCACGCCCACGTCGCCTTCTTCGTAGGCGACCAGGACGTGGCCGGTGACCGCGTTGACCTCCGCCCAGTTCACGCCGTCCAGCCGCCGCAGCGCCTCCGTCAGCGCCCGCACATACCGCAGGTGGCGCGGCCCCTCGCCCGACAGCCCGTTGACCTGGATGTGGACCCGCCCGCCGTGCGCCCACACGTGCCGTTCGCGCCGTCCGGCGGCCAGGGCCGTGAACGCCCCGACCGCCCGGGACGCCTTCCCCGCCGCCGCGACCGGGGCGTTCAACATCGTTCTGGCCAGGGACGCCCCCGGAATCCGCACCGGCCACGCTCCTCCCCCAACGGGAACGCGAACCGGGTACCCTCGCCCGCACGCCGCAAACAGCCGCCGCGGCGATGAGTCTCGTGTGCGAGATCGGTCTTGTTGGGAAAGGCGTCAAGGAGGAGGGCAGGCGATGCGCAGACTCGTGGTCACGGAGAACATCACACTGGACGGCGTGGTCGACATGGCGGAGGGCTGGTTCGACCCGCTCGACGACACCGTCGACCAGGCCGACATCACCGCCGCGACCACCGAGCACAGCGAGGCCGCCGACGCGCTTCTGGTCGGCCGGCGGACGTTCGAGGACTTCCGCGGCTTCTGGCCGAACCAGACCGACGACCCGACCGGCGTCTCCGCTTACCTCAACGCGGTGAAGAAGTACGTCGTCTCCAGCACCATGCAAGACCCGGAGTGGGAGAACTCGACGGTGCTGCGCGGGCCCCTCGTAGAGGAGGTCGAGGCCCTGAAAGAGGCCCCGGGACGTGACATCGTCGCGACGGGCAGCATCCGGCTCGTCCATGCGCTGATCGCCGCCGGCCTCGTCGACGAGTACCGGCTGTTCGTCTTCCCGGTGGTCGTCGGCCACGGAGCGCGGCTGTTCGAGTCCGGCGCGGCACGTCTGCGGCTCCTGGAGACGCGGCCGTTCGTCTCCGGTGCCGTGCTCCTCCGCTACGCCCCGGCGGACGGCGCCGCCTAGCCGAGGTCGACGAGTCCCCGGCGGCACCCGTTCGACCTAGGGATGAGAAGGTCCCGGGAAGGGGCCCGGACGATCCCAACGGGAGACGCTACGAACTTCTTCCGGGGGTCAGGACGGCCGCCGCCACCGCGCCCACGCCCGCCGCGACGGCGGCGAGGACGAACCCGTCGGTGAACCCCGACAGCGTCTCGCCCGCGATGCTCGCCGCCGCGACGCTGGAGATCACCGCGGCCCCGATGGACGCGCCGAACTCGTGGAACGTGCTGACGATCCCGGACGCGATGCCCGACTCGTGCGGCGCCACCTGCCCGAGCGCGGTCGCCGACGCGACGACGAACATCGCGCCCGTCCCCGCGCCCGCGACGGCGGTGCCCACCACGACGGTCGCGGGGTGCATCGACAGGGCGGGTACGGCCATCCCGATCGCGGCGAGGACGAGCCCGGCGACGGCGAGCGGGCGCGCGCCCGTGCGGGCGATGGCGCGTCCGGTCAGGTCGGCCCCGAGCATCGTCGCGACCGCGACGGGCAGGAACAGCAGGCCGGTCCGCAGGGCGCCGTAGCCCTCCGCGTGCTGGAAGTAGAACGTGCCGAGGAAGAACACCGCGATCATCAGCGCGGTCGCCATCAGGATCAGGAACGTCCCCGTGGCGACCGGGCGCCGCACGAGCAGCGCGATGTCCATCATCGGCGACCTCGCGGTCTTCTGCCGGACCACGAACGCCACGTACCCGGCGACCGCGAGCAGCGCCAGCGCGCCGGTCGCGCCGGTGATCCAGCCGTGGTCCCCGGCGCGGATGAACGCGTAGATCAGGGCGCCGGACGACGCCGTCACCAGCACCGCGCCGAGCAGGTCGAGCCGGGGGCGCGGGACGGTCACGTCCTGGCGCGGCAGCATCCGGGCCAGCGCGACGAAGATCACTACGCCGAGCGGCACGTTGATGTAGAAGACCCAGGGCCAGCCGGGACCGGCGGTCAGCGCGCCGCCCAGCAGGACGCCGAGGGCCGCGCCTCCGCCACCGAGCGCGGACCACACGCCGAGCGCCTTGTTCCGCTCGGCCCCGTCGAACAGACGCACCACGAACGACAGCGCGGACGGCGACATCATCGCGGCGCCCACCCCCTGCGCGACGCGTCCGCCGAGGAGCAGGCCCGCCCCGCCGGCGAGCCCGGTCAGCAGCGACGCCGCCGTGAAGACCAGCAGGCCGGCGAGGACGACCCGTCTGGCCCCGAACAGGTCGGCGGCCCGGCCGCCGATCAGCATCAGGCCGCCGAAGGTCAGCGTGTACGCGCTGACCGTCCAGGTCACGGCCTGGCGGCCCAGGCCGAGGTCGGTCTCGATGTTCGGCAGCGCGATGGCCACGACGGTGACGTCGAGGATCAGCATCAGCTGCGCCACCCCGAGGAACCCGAGGATGCGCCACCGCAGCGGGTGCGCCGCGCCCGCGCCGCCGTCCCGCGCGGCCGCGTCCCGTGTCTTCTCTGTCATCGGACTCTCTCCCTAACTCGTACTGTGCCGTACAAGTTCTTGGAGAGTAACATGTATTCCCGCGTACGAGTTAGACTGTTCGGCATGTCGACCGCCACCTCCGGAAGGCGCCGCCGCGCGGACGCCGAGCGGAGCATCGCCCGCATCGTCGCCGCCGCCCGCGCGAGCCTCAGCCGGGACCCCGGCGCCAGCATCGACGACATCGCCAAGGCCGCCGGGGTCGGCCGGATGACGCTCTACGGCCACTTCCACACCCGGGCCGACCTGGTCGAGGCCGCGCTGACCGACGCGCTGCGCGCCGGCGAGGAGGTGCTGTCGGCCGTCGACCTGACCGGCGACGCGCGCGAGGCGCTGGCCCGGCTGCTGGACTCCAGCTGGTCGCTCGTCGCCGAATCCACGGCGCTGCTCGCGGCGGCACAGGGGACGCTCCCCGCGGGACGCCTCCGCGAGCTGCACGCCGCCCCGGCGGAACGCGTGGAAGAGCTGATCCGCCGTGGTCAGGAACAGGGCGTTTTCCGGACCGACCTGCCGATCGCGTGGCTGGTCGCCGTCCTGCAGAACGTCCTGCACGGGGCGGCGGAGGAGATCCGCGCCGGACGCCTGGAGCCGGACGACACCGCCCGCGTCGTCACCGCGACCGCGCAGTCGGTCCTGGCCGCGGGCCCGCCCGGCGCCGGATGACAGATGCCCCGTTTTGACAGTATTCTTGCCGTTCGTTAGTCAATAAACTGACTATCGGGGGTTCGACCACATGCATCCCTTCCGCGCGGCGGCGGAGGCCGGCGACCACGCCGCGATCGAGGCCCTGCTCGCCGACGACGTCGTGTTCACCAGCCCCGTGGCGTACCGGCCCTACCCCGGCAAGGCGATCACCACGGCGATCCTGCGCGCCGTCATGCGGGTGTTCTCCGACATCCACTACGTCCGGGAGATCGGCGGCGCGGACGGCCGCGACCACGCGCTGCTCTTCGAGGCGAAGGTCGGCGACCTGGAGCTCACCGGCTGCGACTTCCTCCGGACCAACGACGACGGCCTGATCGAGGACCTCACGGTCATGGTCCGGCCGCTGTCGGCGGCCAACGCACTCGCCGCGGCGATGGCCGCGGAGTTCGACCGCGTCGAGCGCGAGGCCGCCGCCGGCTGACCCCGCCCGACCCGGGTCCAACCGTCCCGACCCGCCCAAACCGGCCGTATGGTTAACGATCGGTGAAGATCTTGCTGCCGTCCGGCATCGCGATCGGCGTCCCTTAGTAGGCTCGCGACGGGCATTCGCAGGTCAGGAGAGGAACCGGATCATTGAGCGTGATCAACGTCGGGCAGGCCATCGTGCTCGGGATCGTGGAGGGCCTGACGGAGTTCCTCCCGGTGTCCTCGACCGGGCATCTGAAGATCGCCGAGGGCCTGATGGGCATCGAGGTGGAGGACGACGCCGTGATCGGTTTCACCGCCGTCATCCAGGCCGGGGCGATCGCGGCCGTCCTGGTGTACTTCTTCACCGACATCGTCCGGATCGTCAAGGCGTGGGGCGTCGGCATCGTCAAACCGTCCGAGCGGTACCACCACGACTACAAGTTCGGCTGGTGGGTCATCTTCGCCACGCTGCCCGTCGTGGGCGTCGGCGTCGCGGCCGACGACCTCATCCACGGCCCGCTCGCCTCGCTGTGGGTGGTCGCCGGGTCGCTGATCGGCGGCAGCGTCGTGATGTGGCTCGCCGACCGGTACGGCAGGCACAAGCGCGGCGAGGACGACACGTCCCTCACCGACGCGATGCTGATCGGCTCCTCGCAGATCCTCGCGATGCTGTTCCCCGGCTTCTCCCGGTCCGGCGCGACGATGTCCACCGGGCTGCTGCTCGGCCTCGACCGGGTCGCCGCGACGCGGCTGTCGTTCTTCATGGGCATCCCCGCGCTGACCGGCGCCGGGATCTACGAGCTGCCCGGCGCGCTGGGGTCGGGCGCGGGCGCGCTGCCGCTGGTCGTCGGGACCGTCGTGTCGTTCATCGTCGCGTACGCGTCCATCGCCTGGCTGCTCCGGTTCGTCCAGCGGCACAGCTTCACCTCGTTCGTCGTCTACCGGGTCGCCATCGGCCTGCTCCTGTTCGCCCTCCTCGGCGCGGGGACGTTGGACGCCTGAGCCCCCGCACGGTAGACGGGGACGTATGAACGATGCGATAGGGGCCGCGCCACCGGCGATCCGGCGGGCGCGGTCTGACGGTCATGAGGGCATCGCGGGACGCGATGCCCTCATCAGCCGCCCTGGTCAGCCGCCCGCGTGGGCCTTCTTCAGCGCGGCGATGTCGAGCTTGCCGTGGGTCGACATCATCGCCTGCGCGGCGCGCGCCGCCTTCTCCGGGTCGGGGTCGCTCATCAGCTCGTACAGCACGGTCGGGACGACCTGCCAGGACACGCCGAACTTATCCTTCAGCCAGCCGCAGGGCGCCTCCTGGCCGCCCTCGGTGAGCCGACTCCAGTAGTAGTCCACTTCGTCCTGGTCCGCGCAGTGGACCATGAAGGAGACCGACTCGTTGAACTGGAACTCCGGGCCGCCGTTCAGCCCGACGAACTTCTGCCCGTTGACCTCGAACGCGACCGTGATCACCGAGCCCGGCTCCCCCGGGCCGCCCTCCCCGGACCGCGTGACCTCGCCCAGCACCGCGTTCTTGAAGATCGAGACGTAGTGGTTCGCCGCCTCCTCGGCCTGCCCGTCGAACCACAGGCACGTCGTCAGCGTCTCGTTCGCCATTGCTGCCTCCCACTGTCGGATCGCTTCCAGAAATGCAGACCACAGACGTCCCGAAAACTCATCGGCCCGAGAGTCACGAGTTGCGGCGGGCGCGGGCGCGGCGTTTGCCCTCGTGCATGGCCTGGACGCGGGCGATCGGGATGGTGTGGCCCTCGGCGACCAGGTCGTCGGGGAGGCGCTGCGGGGGCGGCATCAGCTCGGCCCACGGGTCGCGGTCGCCCAGCAGGCCGGCCGCGTTCCGGACGGTGAAGGCGCCCGGGGTGACGCCGTCGAGTTCGTCCCACGGGACGGGGAACGAGACCGTCGCGCCGGGGCGGATGCGCGGGCTGTAGGGCGCGACGACGGTCGCGCCGCCGGCGCGGGTCGAGTCGAGGAACACCTTGCCGGCGCGGTCCTCCCGGATGAAGGCCGTGGTGGCGAGCGCGGGGTCGAGGCGTTCGGCGCGGGCAGCGAGCGCGCGGGTGGCCGCGGCCACGTCCTCGATCGCCGCGGACGTTTCGATCGGGACGAACACGTGCACGCCTTT
>JBOHBY010000997.1:0-6037 GCA_050698635.1 Spirillospora sp. | reverse complement strand
GGCCGCTGGCGGGCGTGCTGCCCGCGGGCGCCGGCGCGCTCGACCCGGCGGAGTTCCTCCTGGCCGCGCACCGCGGCCTGGCCCCCTCCTTCGGCGGCGCGTTCGACGCCGCCGAATTCCGCGACGTCCACGGTCTCGACAAGGAGTAAACGTGACGGACATCCTCCAAGCCGCCCGCCGCCAGGTCCTGGAAGACGGAAAGGGCCTCACCGCAGACCAAGTCCTACGGTGCCTGACCCTGCCGGACGACCGCCTGGAGGAACTGCTCGCCGTCGCCCACGAAGTGCGGATGCGGTGGTGCGGCCCAGAGGTCGAGGTCGAAGGAATCGTGTCGCTGAAAACGGGCGGCTGCCCCGAGGACTGCCATTTCTGCTCGCAGTCCGGCAAGTTCGAGTCGCCCGTCCGTTCGGTGTGGCTGAACATCCCCGAACTGGTCGAGGCGGCGAAGGAGACCGCCAGGACCGGCGCGACCGAGTTCTGCATCGTCGCCGCCGTCCGCGGCCCGGACGAGCGCCTGATGTCCCAGGTCCGCGACGGAGTCAAGGCCATCAACGACGCGGTCGAGATCAACATCGCGTGCTCGCTCGGCATGCTCACCCAGCAGCAGGTGGACGAGCTCGCCGCGATGGGCGTCCACCGCTACAACCACAACCTCGAAACGGCCCGCTCCCACTTCCCGAACGTCGTCACCACCCATGCGTGGGAGGAACGCTGGGACACCCTCCGCATGGTGAAGGACGCCGGAATGGAGGTGTGCTGCGGCGGCATCGTCGGCATGGGCGAGACGATCGAGCAACGCGCCGAGTTCGCCGGCCAGCTCGCCGACCTCGCGCCGGACGAGGTCCCGCTGAACTTCCTGGCGCCCCGTCCCGGCACCCCGTTCGCCGACTTCCCCCTGGTCGAGGGCACCGAGGCGCTGAAGACGATCGCCGCCTTCCGGCTGGCCCTGCCCCGCACCATCCTCCGCTACGCCGGAGGCCGCGAACTCACCCTCGGCGACCTCGGCACCCGCGACGGCATGCTCGGCGGAATCAACGCCATCATCGTCGGCAACTACCTCACTACCCTCGGCCGCCCCGCCGAAAAGGACCTGGAACTCCTCACCACCCTCCAGATGCCCATCAAGGCCCTCTCCCAGACCCTCTAGGAATCACTTGCCCATCCTGGCCATCCGTTCCCGGATGATGCGCCGAATGTGATGGAGAACGGCTTCGCCGCCGATGCCTTCGGGCCAGGAGATCTGGATCACCGGTTCTTCGTCGACGTCGTCGGTATCGACGACATCTATACCGGTCCCCCTCGGTAGGAAGAGGAATTCGCGGATCTCTTCGGGTGTCATTTTCCGAGGATCCGCGGGATACTCCACGCCGTTGATCACGAACGCGGCCGGGTGGCCGTTGGCCGTCCCCTCACGCCGGTTCGCGCTGACATGTTCGTTCACGCTTCCCACGTCACCCAATGAGTGGTGTCGATCTCTATGTTGAACGGCTCGGGAAGGTTGATCGTCGCGCCGAAGTCCCAGGATTCCTGATGGAGGTACGCGCTCGTGGCCCGATCGGGGATGCAGTAGAGCGTTGTCTTGGCGACTTTGGGTGCACAGTCGACGAGGAGGTAGTACGGCACCTCCGCCTTCGCGTAGCCCGTCCATTTGTTCTTCTCGCGCGAGGGGAATCGTGGCGGCCGATCGCCGCCGGCCCCTCCCTTGGAGGTGACCTCCACTGCCATCTCGATCTCGTCGGACGTGAGTTCGGGTAGTCGTGCCCTCTCGCCCGCCAGGAGGATCTCTTCAGTTGTGACCACGAGGTCGGGGATGTACCCGTCACTCAGTCCCACCAGCCTTACTCCGGCGACCTGCTGTACCGCCCAGGGAAAACCGGGGTCGGCGCTTGCGGCCCGCTCGAACGCCCGTGTGATGAATCGAAGGGGACCGCCATGCGAAAGTATCGGGGGCGGGGACACGACGACCTTCCCTCCAATGATCTCGACCCGGGATCCTTCGGGGGCGTCGACGTAGTCGTCGAGTTCGCCACGCACCCACAGGTTGTAGGGCGTGTCGGGCAAACTCGACACTTCCAGGTCCGACAGAGTCTTCACGCTTTGTGACTCCTCCCTCACGATCTGCTCCCAGTCATCGTAGAGAAGGGCTGTACCCAGCGTAGCCGGATCGTTCGAACTTGTTGTCGAAGATCCTGGGCGCTGGTGGACGGTGTCAGGCTAGCGGCGGAGGCGGGTGATGAACTTGTAGCGGTCGCCTCGGTAGAGGGACTGGGCCCATTCGACGGGCTGACCCGTGGTGTCGAAAGCGTGGCGGGAGAGGAGGAGCATGGGGAGGCCGACGTCCACGCCCAGCAGCTGCGCGTCGTGGGGGGTGGCGAGGACGGTCTCGATGGTCTCCTCGGCCTCGGTGAGGTGGACGTCGTAGGCCGTGGCGAGCGTCTCGTACAGGGAGCGGTGGCGGGGGAGTTCGCGTCGCAGGCCGGGGAAGCGGCGGGCCGGGAGGTGCGAGGTGTCGATCGACATGGGTTCGCCGTCGGCCAGCCTGAGCCGGTGGACGCGCAGGACGCGCCCACCAGGACGGATGCTGAGGAGGGTCGCGAGGCGTTCGTCGGCGCTGACGTATCCGGCCTCAAGAATGCGGGTTTCGGGGCGGAGCCCGTGGTGGCGCATGTCCTCGGTGTAGCTGACGAGTTGGAGTTCCTGGGAGACCTTCGGTTTGGCGACGAACGTGCCCTTGCCCTGGATGCGCTGGAGGCGTCCTTCGACGACGAGTTCGGCGAGCGCCTGGCGGACGGTGGTACGGGACGTCTCGTACTTCTCCGCTAGGGTCCGTTCGGGCGGCAGGGGGCTACCGGGGGGCAGTGACTGGATCAGCTCGACGAGGAGTTCCTTGAGCTTGTAGTACTTGGGGATGCGCGGCGCCTGGTTCGGGTGGCGCTTGACGGCGTCGCCCAGGGAGGCCCGGTCGTAGCCGTGATCGAGTCCGCCCCCGTGCCGGGGCCCTCCCCTGACCTCCGTCACGGCATCTCCTCACGTTCATCACCGGTTCTCCCCGATGTTATGTGTGAAGACTAAGGCCGGTAGAACAAGCGATCTTCGCCAGGGCCTCCTGGAGAAGCGTGAGGTCCGGCTCCGCCAGGGTGGCGCGTGCGGTGAGGCGCAGGCAGGCCCGGCCCTCGGGGACCGAAGGGGGCCGGAAGCACCCGACGCGGAGCCCGTGCTCGGCGCAGATTCCGGCGGCGCGGACGGCGGTGTGCGGTTCGCCGAGGAACACCGGGACGACGGCCGCGGCCGGGTCGGTGGTCTCAAGGCCGGAACCGGCCGCGATGCCGGAGATGCGCCGGGCCAGGTCACGGGCGCGTCCGGGCATGGCGGGGTCGGTTTCGAGGACGTCCAGCGCCGCGAGGGCGGCACCGGCGGCGGGCGGGTTCAGCCCGGTGTCGAAGATGAACGACCGGCCGGTGTCGACCAGCGTGTCGATCACCTCGGGCGCGCCGAGGACGGCGCCGCCCTGCGACGCCAGCGACTTCGACAGCGTGACGGTGAGGACGACGTCGGGTTCGCCCGCGATACCGGCGGCGTGCGCGGCGCCGCGGCCGTGCTCGCCGACGATGCCGAGCGCGTGCGCCTCGTCGATCACCAGCAGGGCGCCGTGCGCGTGGACGGCGGCGTGCAGGTCACGCAGCGGCGCGAGGTCGCCGTCCACGGAGAACACGGCGTCGGTGACGACGACCGCGTGGTCCTCGGCGCGGTCGGCGAGGGCCTTCTCGACCGCGACGACGTCGCGGTGCGCGGCGATCACGACGCGGGACCGTGACAACCGGCACGCGTCCACGAGCGAGGCGTGGTTGACCTGGTCGGACACGACGAGCGTGCCCGGTCCGGCGAGGGCGGTGACGGCGCCGAGGTTGGCGAGGAAGCCGGAGGAGAACACGAGCCCGGCGGCGCTGCCGGTGAACGCGGCGAGCCGCCGGTCGAGCTCGGCGTGCAGCTCCGTCGTCCCGGTGACGAGCCGTGATCCGGTGGAGCCGGTGCCCCATTCGCGCGCGGCGGCGACGGCGCCGTCGACGAGGCGGGGGTCGCCGGCGAGCCCGAGATAGTCGTTGGACGCCAGGTCGACGAGCCCGCCGGGTCCTGGGGGGCGGGGACGCAGCGTCCGGCGCAGCCCGGCCTCGGCGCGCCGGTCCGCCGCGTCCCGGAACCTCGCCAAGGGGTCGCGTACCTCGGTCATAACGGGCATCCTGCCAGGCCGGGGACCACCCGGGGGCGGGCCGGGCACCAAATCCGATCGGCGATGATGGTGGCGTGCCTACCTTGACCGATCTCGTCCGCGACCGCAGCGAGCTCACCGACGCCGATCTGGAGTGGCTGCACGCGCTGGTGTCCGACTGGCAGCTCCTCGCCGACCTGTCGTTCGCGGACCTGCTGCTCTGGGTGCCGCTCCGCTCCGCGGACGCGCTGCCCGCCGACGGGACGTCCCGCAAGGCCAGGCACGCCCCGCCCCCGGACGACGAGGCGGCGGTGCCAGGCTGGGTGGCGATCGCGCAGATGCGCCCGACGACCGGGCCGACCGCCTACCCGGAGGACCTGGTCGGCAAGGTCGTCCGGACGGGACGGCGCGGCCTGATCGACGTGGCGTGGCGGGAGCGGCGGATCGTCCGGGAGGGCGACCCCGAGTGGGGGAGCGGGATCCCCGTCCGGGAGGAGTCGATCCCGGTGCGGCGCGGCGACAAGGTCCTCGGCGTGATCCAGCGGAGCACGAACCTCAGCTCGGCGCGGACGCCGAGCCGCCTGGAGCTGACCTACCTGCAGAGCGCCAGCGACCTCGCGACCATGATCTGCGAGGGCACGTTCCCCGCGCCTGGCGAGGAGCCGAACATGGTCCGCTCGCCGCGCGTCGGCGACGGCCTGATGCGCCTGGACCGCGCCGGACGCGTCACCTACGCCAGCCCGAACGCGCAGTCGGCGTACCGGCGGCTCGGCTACCCGGCGGACCTGGTCGGCGACGCGCTCGGGCAGGTCACCGCCGACCTGTGCGACACCGGCGAGCCGATGGAGGAGGCGCTGAGCGTCGTCCTGTCCGGCCGGGCGCCGCGCGAGGTCGAGGTGGAGTCGCACGGGTCGATCATGCAGCTGCGGACGATCCCGCTGGTCGTCGGCGGGACGCGGATCGGCGCGGTCGTCCTGTGCCGGGACGTCACCGAGCTGCGCTGGCGCGACCGGGAGCTGATGTCCAAGGACGCCACCATCCGGGAGATCCACCACCGGGTGAAGAACAACCTGCAGACGGTGGCGGCGCTGCTGCGGCTCCAGGCCCGGCGGTTGCAGATCCCGGAGGGCCGGGCGGCGCTGGACGAGGCCGTCCGCCGCGTCGGGTCCATCGCGATCGTCCACGAGACGCTCTCGCACACCCCCGACGAGCTGATCGACTTCGACGACATCGCGGACCGCGTGATCACGATGGCCGGGGAGGTCTCGACACCGGAGACCAAGGTCGCCCCGAAGCGCACGGGCAGCTTCGGCGTCCTGCCCGCCGAAGTCGCGACACCGCTGGCGATGGCACTCACCGAACTACTGCAAAACGCCCTGGAACACGGCCTCACGAACCGGTTCGGAACGCTGGAGGTCGTGGCCCACCGCTACGGCGAAGCCATCCCCCAGACCACCGGCAAACCGACGACAGCCGAGCGGCAGAACGCCCCCGAACAGCCGGGCGCGGACAACGGACGCCTGGTCGCGATCGTCGCCGACGACGGCGTAGGCCTTCCCGAGGATTTCGACGTGGAAGGCACCACGAGTCTCGGCCTTCAGATCGTCCGCACGCTGATCGTCGGCGAACTGGGCGGCCGCCTGGACTTCCGCCCCCGCCCCACCGGCGGCACGGAGGTGGTCGTGGACATCCCCCTCACCCCTCGCCGCCAGCCCCCACCAAGAAGCACCTGAACGCAACACAGCCACTTTTTCGCAGACCGAAACCCACTACTCCAACAACCCCAACCCCCACCGCAACCCCGCGACAACCCCAACGCCTGCGATCGCG
>JBOHBY010000996.1:0-2716 GCA_050698635.1 Spirillospora sp. | reverse complement strand
GCGCTGCTGCTGGCGGGCTGCTCCGGCGGTGACGGCCCGAGCGGCTCGGCCGCGCCCACCATCCCGCCGAACGGCAGGCGCAAGCGCGGCGGCACCTTCCGCCTTGGCGACTCCCAGATGTCCGGCGCGACGACCACCGACATCCAGACGTCCGCCTCGTCCTTCGTCATCGCCCGCGCGTACACCAACACGCTCATGGAACGGGCGCACGACTACCGGCTCCGCCTCGGCCTCGCCGAAGAGTTCGCGCCGGTGAACGGTGACCTGAGCAAATGGACGATCCGCGTCCGCGACGGCGTGGAATTCCACAACGGCAAGACGCTGGACGCCGACGACGTCATCTTCACCATCCGCCGCAACATCGACCCGAAGACCGCGGGCTTCACCTCCGGCCTGATGGCCTCGATCGACCCGGACGGCATCAAGAAGATCGACAAGCGCACCGTCCGGCTGGAGCTGAAGTACCCGAACTCGCAGCTCCCGGACGGCTTCGGGGAGATCCCGTCCGGCATCCTGCCGGTCGGCTTCGACCCGATGAAGCCGGTCGGCACCGGCCCCTTCAAGCAGGAGAGCTTCTCGCCCGCCGCCCGGTGGGTCGGGGCGCGCAACGATAACTACTGGAAGCCCGGCCTGCCCTACCTCGACCGCCTGGAGCTGATCGGCTTCGCCAGCCAGGAGGCGCGCCTCAACGCGCTCGTCGCCGGTCAGGTGGACGGCATCGACCGCGTCATCTTCTCCCAGGTCAAGCAGCTCCAGCGGCGCTCGAACCTACAGGTCGTGGTGTCCGAGACGGGCGCGTTCGAGCCGGTCGCGCTCACCACCGTGAAGGGCTCGCCGTTCGCCGACCCGCGCGCCCGCAAGGCGTTCAAGCTGATGGTCGACCGCAAGCAGCTCGTGAACACCGTCTACGCGGGCTTCGGCACCATCGGCAACGACACGGGCAACTGGGGCGGGTTCGACCCGAACTACCCGGCGGACATCCCGCAGCGCGAGCAGGACCTCGACCAGGCGCGCGCCCTGTTCAAGCAGGCCGGGCTCGAAGGCGCGACGATCCCGATGCGGCTCGGCGAGGCCGTCCCGGGGATCTTCGCGGCGGGCGACGTCCTCGTCCAGCAGGCGAAGGCGGCCGGGCTGAACATCAAGCCCGACAAGTTCGCCGACCTCGCGCAGTTCTACGGCAGCAACGCGTACTACACGTCACCGCTGAAGATCGACTACGACTACACGCAGACGGTGTACGACAACCTCTCGTACGTGTGGCTGCCGACGGGCCCGTTCAACAGCACCTCCTACGACAACCCGAAGGTGAACGCGCTGTACAAGGAGGCGCTCGCCGCGACCGGGGCGAGGTACAAGGAGCTGATCGGCGAGATCTCGCGGATCATCCACGACGACGGGCCCTGGTGCGTCTGGGGCGGCCGCAACATCCCGGACGTCATCGCCCGCACGTTCATCGGCCTCGTCCCGGACGCGGCGGGGACGGGCTTCAACGGCCTCTACTTCGAGGAGATCTCGCTCGCATGAGCGGGCGAGTCGGCAGCCGGACGAGCGAGCAGACGGGAGCGTGCGTCGATGGGGAGAATGGTCGCGTTGCGGTCGGTGTACGCCGTCCTCTCGCTGCTCGTGGTGTCGGCCCTGGTGTTCGCGGCCACGCAGGCGCTGCCGGGTGACGCCGCCGTCGCGCGGCTCGGCCGCAACGCGCGGCCGGAGGCGCTCGCGAGCTTCCGCGAGCAGTTCCACCTGAACGACCCGCTCGTCGTTCAGTACTTCGACTGGCTCGGCAACCTCTTCCGCGGGCACCTCGGCGTCTCGTTCAGCAGCGGCTTCGGCGTCGGGGACCTCGTCGGCGACCACGTGGTGAACTCGTTCGTCCTGCTGCTCGTGGCCTCGGTCGTCGGCATGCCGCTCGCGGTCGCGCTCGGCATCCTCGCCGCCGTTCGGCGGGACCGCGCGGCCGACCACGCGTCGTCGGTGTTCGTCCTGGTGATCGCGGCGCTGCCGGAGTTCGTGCTCGGCATCGGGCTCGTGGTGCTGCTCGCGACGAACGTCCTGCAGATCCTCCCGGCGGTGTCGCCGCTCGACCCGTCGCGCAGCGTCCTCGCGCAGCTCGACCTGCTCGTCGTGCCGTCGCTGACGCTGATCCTGGTGGTGCTGCCGTACGTCGCGCGGACGGTCCGGGCCTGCATGATCGAGGCGCTGGAGAGCGACTACGTGGCCTGGGCCCGGCTCAAGGGCGTGCCGGAGCGACGGGTGATCCTGCGGCACGCGCTGCCGAACGTCGCCGGTCCGATCTTCCAGGTCGTCGCGCAGTCGCTGGCGTACCTCGCGGGCGGCATCGTCGTGGTGGAGACGGTCTTCCAGTACCCGGGCATCGGGCAGGCGTTCGTCTCCGCCATCCAGGACCGCGACATCCCCGTGATCCAGGCGCTCGCGATGCTGCTCGCGGCGTTCTACGTGATCGTCAACATTCTCGCCGACGTCGGGACGGTCGCCATGACGCCGACGCTGCGGAAGGGGGCCCGATGACCGGAGCGAAGCGAGGATCTTCGGGCCCCCCGGTCCGGGGGTCTGGGGGTCGCCCCCCAGAAGGGCAGGGCCCGATGACCGTTACGGAACGTCCGGTCGCGACGAAGGCGGCGGCGCGCGGACGGGTGCGGGTCGGCTTCGCCGAGCTGCTGCGCTCCACGCTGCGCGTGCGGCAGGCGCGGATCGGGCT
>JBOHBY010000995.1:0-4356 GCA_050698635.1 Spirillospora sp. | reverse complement strand
GTCATCACGCGCGTGGGGAACTCGTCCGTGAGCGGCTCGGGGTCGGAGCGGCATGCCGCCGTCGCCGGCGGGTCCGTCCTCGACGAGGCCGCCGCGAAGATCGGCGGCCGGGCCGCGAGGCCGGTCGGACGCACGGAGCTCGACCGCGCCGCCATCGAGGGCATGCTGCGCGGCCTCGGCGACCGGTGGGCGCGGTACTACTCCGCCCGCGAGTACGACGACGTCGAAGGACGCCTGACCGGCCACTACAGCGGTGTGGGCCTCTGGCTCGGCGGCACGGACAGCGGTTCGAAGGTGCTGGTCGCGAGCGTCCAGCCGGGCAGCGCCGCCGCCCGCGCCGGGGTGCGGCCCGGCGACGTCATCACGCGCGTGGGGAACTCGTCCGTGAGCGGCTGGGATACCGAACGGGTCGCCGAGGCGTTGCGCGGGCGACCCGACCAACCCGTCGAACTCACCGTCGTCCGCGGACGTAGAACAGAGCGGTTCCGCCTCGTCCGCACACCGGTCCCCGCAGGAGACGTCACCGTGACCGACCTCCCAGGGCACGCGCGGATCATCCGGATCGGCGCGTTCACGCGCGGGACGGGACACCAGGTCCGCGCCGCCGCGACCGGGCGGTCACCGGCGGGACGTCCCGACGGCGGTGTCCTGCTCGACCTGCGCGGAAACCCGGGCGGGCTGCTGGACGAGGCCGTCGAGACGGCGTCGGTGTTCCTGTCCGGAGGCCCGGTCGTGACCTACGAGCCGCGTGGACGGCCCGTCCAGAAACGCGCGGTGACAAGGCCGGGCGACACCGGGACGCCGCTCGTCGTGCTCGTCGACGCCGGCACCGCCAGCGCCGCCGAGATCGTCGCGGGGTCCCTGCGCGACCGCGACCGCGCGGTGATCGTAGGATCGCGTACGTACGGGAAGGGCTCGGTCCAGGAACCCATCCGGCTCACCGACGGGTCGGTGCTCGAACTGACCGTCGGTCGCTACCGCACCCCGAGCGGCCGTAACCTCGACGGGGTCGGGATCGAACCCGACGTTCCGGTCTCCGCCGACCGTCCCCCCAAGGAGGCCGAGCGGCGCGCCCGGACGGTGCTGCGCGGCCTGCGCGCGACGCTTCCAGGCAAGGACTGAAGAGGACTGAGGACGTGGCACGGGACACCGGGCGCAAGAAGGACACCAGGCACAAGCTCATAGCCCAGAACAAGCGGGCCCGCTACGACTACCACATCGACGACACGTGGGAGGCGGGCATGGTGCTGACGGGCACCGAGGTGAAGGCGCTGCGCGCCGGCCGCGCCTCCCTCGTCGACGGCTACGCGCACGTGCGGGACGGGGAGGTGTGGCTGGAGAACGTCCACATCCCCGAGTACACGCAGGGCACCTGGACGAACCACGCCCCGCGCAGGCGCCGCAAGCTGCTGCTGAACCGCCGCGAGATCCAGAAGATCATCGCGAAGTCGGAGGAGCCCGGCTGGACGCTGATCCCGCTGTCGCTCTACTTCAAGGACGGCAGGGCCAAGGTCGAGATCGGCCTGGCCCGTGGTAAGAAGGCCTACGACAAACGCCAGGCCATCGCCAAACGGGAAGCCGAGCGGGAGATGCAGAAGGCGGCGGCGGCCCGGTTCAGGAGACGGTGAAGGGTGCCGATGACCAACCGAGGCCGGCGGCGGGCCCCGCGGGGAACCCGGTCGCGCAAACGCCAGGCGGTGTCGCTCGCGGCCTGCGGCGCGCTCGTTGCGTCCCTGACGACGGGCTGCTGGGCCGAGCCGTCGGCGATGCCCGCCGTCCGCGACTTCCTCATCGCCTGGCAGGTCGGCAACTACGAGGCCGCCGCGGGCCGGACCGTCGGCATCGACAAGCAGCAGGTCGAGGACGCCCTCAGCCGCGTCAGGCGGCAGCTCGACGCCGCGTCCCTGCGGCTGTCCCTCGGCACCCAGGTGCGTGGCAGCGACGTCGACCAGATCGTCAAGAAGGGCGACGAGGCCGACGCGCGGTTCACCGTGAAGATCGACCTTGGTGAGAACGGCCAGCCGTGGGAGTATCCGGGGCTGATGCACCTGAAGCGCTTCGGCGGCAAGTGGAAGGTCGTCTGGAGCCCGTCGATCATCCACACGAAGCTGAAGCCCGGGCAGCGGCTCGCCGTGGTGACCGAGGTGCCCAAGCGCGCCGCCGTCACCGACACGCAGGGCCGCTCCCTGCTACAACAGGTCGACGCCTACATGGTCGGCGTGTTCCCCGGCCAGCTCGCCGACCCGAAGAAGACACTCGACCTGCTCGCGAAGCAGACGAAGTTCGACGGCGGCCGCCGGCTGGACGCCGAACGGCTCCTCGGCCGCGTCCAGTCCGCCCCGCCGCAGGACTTCCTCCCGCTCCTCACCCTCCAGTACCCGGCGCACGCCAGGGTGATCCAGCGGCTCAACCGCGTCCCGGGGATCTCCTTCCAGCACGTCAAGGCGCCCATCACGCCCGAGTACGCGCCCGAGCTGATCGGCAGCCTCGGCCCCGCCACCGCCGACCGCCTCCAGCAGGTCGGCGCCCCCTACCAGCCGGGCGACACGATCGGCGTCAGCGGCGTCCAACTGCTCCAGCAGCGCCGCCTCGCCGGGACGCCCACCGTCCGGGTCGTGGCGCAGGACGAGTCCGGCAAGAACACCGAGGAGTTGCGCGCCTGGCCGGGGCAGGACCCGCAGCCCGTCCAGACCACGCTCGACCCCGCCTACCAGCGCCGCGCCGACCAGGCGCTCGCGGGGGTGCCGCTTCCGGCGTCCATGGTGGCCGTGCGGCCCAGCACCGGCGAGGTCCTGGCCGTCTCCAACCACGGGACGAAGGGCGAGAACCTCGCGTTCCAGGGCCACTACCCGCCCGGGTTGACGTTCGGGATCGTGTCCGCCGAGGCCCTGTTCTCCCAGGCGGGGATGAACGCGTCCACCGAGACGACCTGCCCCGGCAGGGTCACCGTCGGCAACAAGACGTTCGTCAACAAGGGCCGCCGCGACAGTGTTTTCTCCAACCACTTCGCGATGTCCTGCAAGACGACCCTGGCGCAGCTCAGCGGCAAACTCGACGCGCAGACCCTCCTGAAAGAGGCGGCGCAGCTCGGCGTGGGCCAGAACTGGGGACTGATCGTCCCGGCGTTCACCGGCTCCGTCCCGACCCCCGCCGACGACGGCGAGAAGGCCGCCGCCATGATCGGTGAGGGCAGGGTCGAGGTCAGCCCCCTCGCGATGGCCCTCGTCGCCGCCGGAGCCCAGAACGGGACGTGGCGTCCGCCGTACGTCCTCAAGGACATCCAGAAGAACGTGCCGGCGCCCGCGCCGCGCTACCTCCAGCCCGAGTCGATCGCCAGCCTCAAGCGGCTCCTCAGCCGCAACGCCAAACTCGGCAACGCCCGCGGCGCCCGCGTCTCCAGCGACGTCGTCGGCGTCGCCGCGACCGCCACCTACCAGGAGGACGGCCGCACCAAGACCGTCTCCTGGTTCGTCGGCTCCAGCGGCGACCGCGCCTTCGCCATCGCCGTCGAGGGCCGCATCAACACCCCCCAGATCGCCGCCACGTTCCTCAGCGGTACCCCGCGCGGCCGGACCGCGTGACACCTTTGTCATCCCTTTACGCACCGGACGCAACTAACCCGTCACCTCCGAGCGTCTTTACGGGTGACTGAGCATCCGCTTGGGGGGTTGCGGACTCAGTCGCCGTGATGAGACCAGAGCCTCGTCTCGGGGGAGGCTCTGCCGTCCGGACCGGCCCGACCCTGCCGGTCGACCCCGGTGGGCGCGACTTGCTCGCACCCACCGGGGTTCACGGCTGCCAGGGGGAATTACGTTGCCGGTTCACGCGTTGTCCCTGTAGCGTCATGGTGCGGACGTTCACGGACGCCCGCCTTGACAACTCAACATGGGGGTGACCGGCTTCGACTTCGGTCGTTCGAGCCAGGGGAAGCGGGTCGAGGGTTGCTGTCGTGACCTCGTAAATCCTGTGACAGCGAACCAATAACTGCCAACAAGCAGCAGTCCCAGTTCGCCCTCGCCGCCTGAGCGAGGAGTGAACTGTGTCAGCCCGGGTGAGTCTCCGACCCGGGGTCTGGCATCGTAAGGAGACTCCACCTGCCGGCCCGGTCGCGGGGCCGGTAGGGAAACCAAACAGCGACTGAGTCCGTCGGCGACACGCCTGCGTGAGCGCCGGGACTGAGAAAACGCCAAGCAGGCTGCACCCGGAGAAGCCCTGACCCATCACCGAAGGACGCGGGTTCGATTCCCGCCACCTCCACTCTGGATGACGTGTGCGCGGTGGCCCGCTTCGCGCCCACCTTCGCCACGTCGTTTCGTTCTGTTTTTCTGGGGGGCGACCCTCAGACCCCCGGTGTGG
>JBOHBY010000994.1:0-3642 GCA_050698635.1 Spirillospora sp. | reverse complement strand
GTCTGACCGTGCTGCCACCCCACCCGGCCCTCGCCCGGGCCCTCGCGGAATGGCTGCCGAAGCAGCGCTGGTTCGGCGGCAAGGACGGCCCCATCGACGACCTCACCATCAACACCACCACCCCACTGCGCACCGGCGACCCCGCCCTGCACCACCTCATCCTCAACGTCCACCAGAACAACACCACCGACCACTACCAACTCCTCCTCGGCGTCCGCCGCGACCTGCCGGATCGGCTCAAGCACGCCGAGATCCGCGCGCTCACCGCCGCCGAACCGCACGGCCCCGACCGGCCCAACGGCCGGACGCCGCATTTCTACGACGCCGCGCACGATCCCGACCTGACCCGCGCGCTGCTGGAAGAGCTGGCCGCCGGAACGTCCGTCGGCCCGCTACGGTTCCGGCACGCCGACGGCGCCCGCATCCGGACGGACCTGGCGAGCCTCCCCATCACCGCCGAACAGACCAACACCTCGCTGCTGTTCGGCGACGCCTACATCTGCAAGCTGTTCCGGCGGCTCAGCCACGGCGTCAACCTCGACCTGGAGGTCAACCTCGCGCTGACCCGCGGCGGCTGTGCGCACGTCCCGGCCGTCCTCGGCTGGATCGAGCTGGACCAGACCCCCAGGAACGGGACGGACGCGGCGTCCAGCGAGCCGGTCACGCTCGGCCTCCTGTCGGATTACCTGCACACGGGCGCGGACGGCTGGAGCCTGGCGATCGCGAGCGTCCGCGACTGGTTCGCCCACACCCCGCCGCCGCGCGACACCGGCCGCGCCGCCGAACAGGAAGCCCTGTGGGAACGCGAATGGGCGGAACTGGACGCGAGCGTCGCCGGAGGCGACTTCGCCGCCGAGGCGGAACGGCTCGGCGGCGCCACCGCCGAGGTCCACCGGGCGCTCGCCACCGCGTTCGGCCTGACGACGCTCCCGGCCGACGAGGTGCGGGCGATGGCGGCGCGCATGAACGCCGAGCTGACCGCGACCTGCCGTGCCGTGCCCGATCTCGCCCCGCACGCGAAGGCGCTCACCGCCGCGTTCCTCGATCTGGCCGCGCAGGCCAGGCCGCTGCCCGTCCAGCGGATCCACGGCGACTACCACCTGGGCCAGGTCCTGCGCACCGAGAGCGGCTGGACGCTGCTGGACTTCGAGGGCGAACCGGCGCGGACGCAGCACGAGCGGCGGGCGCACGCGCATCCGCTGCGCGACGTCGCCGGGATGCTGCGCTCCTTCGAGTACGCGGCCAGGTTCCTCATCGCCAAGCCCGGGACGATGCCGCCCGAGCCCGGCGGACGGCTGGAGACGCGGGCGCACGCGTGGGCGGCGCGGAACCGGGCCGCGTTCTGCCGCGGCTACGCGGCGGCGGGCGGTCCCGATCCGGCGGCGCATTCGGTGCTGATCCGCGCCTTCGAATTCGAGAAGGCGGTGTACGAGGTGCGCTACGAGGCGCGGAACCGTCCGGCCTGGCTGCCAGTGCCGCTGAAATCGCTGGCCCATCTGACCACATGATCAAAGACACCAAAGGCCGCCGCTAATTCCGCGTCATGATCATGCAAAATCGGCGCGCTCGCCAAAATCTCGTTGCGTTCTCCGGGTACCCGAACTTTCGGCAGGGAGATCACCTGCCCCGGTGAAAACCGGACATCGACCCCTGAACCGGGGGAACGGAGAACACCCCAATGTCCACCGAACGCGACGCGCACGGAAACGGAAACGGAACTTCCGTCGGCCATATCGGCCGTGCCCGGGCGGCCATCCGAAAACAGAGAATGCTCCGGACGGCCGTCACCGTGACGGCGACCGGCCTCGCGCTGGCGGTCCCGACGGGCTCGCAGGCGCTGGCGGCGCTCAATCCCGCCGTGCTGCGGAGCCTGCATCTCGACTCCGCCACGCTGAAGAAGGTCCAGGCTTACGACAAGTACCGGACGCGTGAGGCGTCGCAGCGCGAGCGGGCCGGGGAAGCCCTGGCGTTCGCCCGCAAGCAGCTCGGCAAGCCGTACCGGTGGGGCGCGGAAGGGCCCGGCGGCTACGACTGCTCGGGGCTCACGATGGCGTCGTGGCGGAAGGCGGGCGTCAAGATTCCGCGCGTCACGTACTCCCAGTACCGGAACGTGAAGCGGAAGGTGTCGCTGAAGGACCTCGAGCCCGGCGACCTCATCTTCTTCCGCGGCCGCAGCCATGTCGGCATGTACGTCGGGGACGGGCGCTACCTGCACGCTCCGCACTCCGGCGCGAAGGTCCGGATCGACAAGCTCGGCGCGCGGCGCAAGAAGCAGTTCGCCGGAGCGGTACGTCCGGGCGCGCCCGCCTACAAGGAGTGGTCGCCTTCGGTGAAGGAGCTCGTCGACAAGATCGACCGGATGGGCGAGGAGAAGCGAGCCGACCACAAACCCCCTGATAAACAGCGGCCCCCCAAAATTCCGCCACCTACCGACACATTGCCCAGATCATCAAATAACCTCCCCAATCACACCCCCAGCAATATCCCACCGAAAACGGACGATTCCGCGGCTCAGGCTCCACGCGGCGACAAGCCGGAAGAGAGCAGGCCCGAACCACGGCCGAGATACAAGGCGAAGCCCGCGTCGCGGAGCCCACGCCATGTCCGGCCCGCCACGGGCTCCTGGGAGAAGTACGTCGGTTCGGTCGACACGCTGACCGCGCCCGGCCACACACCTAACTGACCGCGGACAACGTCCACCGCCATGGCAGCCACGCGCCATGGCGGTGGCCCATTTCCACCCCCCGGGCAGATGCGGTGGTCCGACACCGTCTCCACATGAACTCTTGGTGTCCGGCGGATGTTGGGCGCCGGACGGGCGCCGCACGGCAGGCGGCGTTCCCGGAATTCCGGACTCGGGATCGCCGTGACCTTGCGATTCGCTTACCCGGACGTGGGCATCGCCACCGGACGTGAGGGCATCATCAGGGCTCTTGCGACTTTCGGGGCGATTGGGAGGGACGCGATGTGGGATTTCGCGGGCCGTGACACCGCTATCGACCTGGGCAGCTCCACCGTGCGCATGCACGTCCGAGACCGCGGCGTCGTCTGCCGGGAGCCGTCGCTGCTCGCCCGTTGCAGACGCACAGGACGCATCCTCGCGCTCGGCCGTCCGGCGCGGGAGATGGCGGGGCGCAACCCCGACGTGATGCTCGTCCGGCCGATCCGGGAGGGCGCGCCGACCGAGACCGACGAGGCCGAGTACCTGATGCGGCACCTCGTCCGCAGGCATCACCGGCGCCACTACACGGCGCGTCCGCGGCTGGTGGTGACGGTGCCGAGCGGGCTGACGTCCGTCCATTTCAGGGCGTTGCAGTTCTCCGCGTACCAGGCGGGCGCGCGGCGCCTCACGCTGGTGCCGACGCCGATCGCGGCCGCGATCGGGATGGGCATGACGTCGTCGGCGCGGCCGGAGGTCGCAGTCGTCGCCGACATCGGCGCGGACCTCACCGATGTCGGCGTCATCGCGTTCGGCGGGCTCGTCACGTCCCACACCGCGCAGGTCGGCGGGTCGGCGCTGGACCGGGCGATCGTGGCGCTGGTGCGGCGGGAGCAGAACGTGGCGCTGTCGGTGTCGGCGGCGGAGGCCGCGAAGCTGGAGGTCGGGGCGGTGCCGCCGCTCGGGCGGCGGCCGGTGCGGCA
>JBOHBY010000993.1:0-6136 GCA_050698635.1 Spirillospora sp. | reverse complement strand
GCAATAGGCATCACGACCACGTAGACCGGGGTACCGATCTGCTTCGCGGCCTTCCGCACGGCCGTGCGGACGCGTCCGCGCTCGAACTCGTCCAGAGCGCCGCTGACATCGGGATCGACGAACAACGGATCCTTGCCGAGCGCGGCGGCGACCCGGTCCAGACGCTGATAGGCGTGCGGCGGATCATCCGCGGCCACCGCAGACGGCCCCACAGCCGGCAAGGCACCGATCACGGCGGCCAGCATCACCGGAACGAACCTCATCGCCGCCCCCGCCGCCCCCGCCGGACGCGCCGGACGCGCCGGACGCGCCGTTCCCGGCGCACCCGCAGGACGACCAGCAAGGCGAGAAGGGGCAGCCCGGTGAGCGCGGCACCGCCGCCGAAGGCGGCCTTCTCCACGCGTTCGGCCCGCCGGTCCGCCGCGTCGTCGGCGTCCAGCGCCTTGCGCGTCGCCGACTTCGGCCTTGGCCGGGGATGGTCGCGACGCTCCTTCGCGCGGCCCGACAGGGCGATGTCGACGAACCGTGCGACCACGTCGTCGGCGCGGGCGTCGTACGCCGACTCGTACTTCGCGGCCGACCACGCGTCGTCCACCGGAAGGCGCCGCGAGCCGCCGAACTGCCGGGCCTCACCATGCCCCCCGGACGGATCGACCACGACGTAGATCCCGTCCTTGCGCATCCGGTCGCGCAGCAGCACCACGAGCGAGTCGCCCGGACTCTGGTCACCGAGACCGGTGGTCGGCGTCACAGCCACGTACACGGGCACGCCGAGCCGGGCCACCGACGCCCTGATCCGTGCAGCAGTGCCAGGGGCCACCGACCGCGCCGCGTGGTCGGTGACGTACACCGGGTCGCGGCGCAGCGCCGCCGCGAGGTGGTCGGCCCGCGTCAGCACATCGGCACGCTCCGACGGCGCCGCGCCGGCCGGCGTGCTCACGCCCGCGAACAGGCAGGTCAGGACCCCGCTGACAAGGATGACGAACAACCGGCCGGGGCGCATGGGCCGGGATTCTACTGATGGCCGGCGAAAGGCCGCGTCCGGGGAGGGAACCGGACGATCCTGGGGCGTTCCCCGGCCGGACCGGTGTCCGAATCCACGCGGGTCATTGGATAGGGTCGGGGGCGGGGGAAACCCCGAATCGACGGTAGCTAACAGTCCGGCTGACCCCGGGCGATTCGACGTGCGAGGAGCCGTGCCGTGACCATCCGAGTAGGCATCAACGGGTTCGGCCGGATCGGCCGCAACTTCTACCGCGCCGTGCGGGCGTCCGGCGCCGACATCGAGATCGTGGCGGTCAACGACCTGACCGACAACACCACGCTCGCCCAGTTGCTCAAGTACGACAGCATCCTCGGCCGTTTCCCCGAGGACGTGCGCGCCACCGAGAACGAGATCGTCGTGGGCGGCAAGGCCATCAGGGCGTTCGAGGAGCGCGACCCGGCCAACCTGAAGTGGTCCGACGTCGGCGCCGACGTCGTGGTGGAGTCCACCGGCTTCTTCACCGACGCGAACAAGGCCCGGGTGCACGCCGACAACGGCGCCAAGAAGGTGATCATCTCCGCGCCGGCGAAGAACGAGGACGTCACCCTCGTCCTCGGCGTGAACGACGACGCCTACGACCCGGCGAGCCACACGGTGATCTCCAACGCGTCCTGCACCACCAACTGCCTGGCCCCGCTGGCGAAGGTCCTGCACGACAGCTTCGTCATCGAGAAGGGCCTGATGACGACGATCCACGCCTACACCCAGGACCAGAACCTCCAGGACGCCCCCCACAAGGACCTGCGCCGCGCCCGCGCCGCCGCGCTGAACGTCGTGCCGACCTCGACCGGCGCCGCCAAGGCCATCGGCCTGGTGCTGCCCGAGCTGAAGGGCAGGCTGGACGGCTACGCCCTGCGCGTCCCGGTGCCGACCGGCTCGGCCACCGACCTGACCGTCACGCTGTCCCGCGAGGTCACGGTCGACGAGGTCAACGAGGCGTTCAGGGCCGCCGCCAACGAGGGCTCGCTGAAGGGCTACCTCACCTACACCGAGGACCCGATCGTCTCCAGCGACATCGTCACCGACCCGGCGTCCTGCATCTTCGACTCCGGGCTGACGAAGGTCATCGGTGACCAGGTCAAGGTCGTCGGCTGGTACGACAACGAGTGGGGCTACTCCAACCGGCTCGTCGACCTCGTCAAGGTCGTCGGCGCGCAGCTGTAACCGCGGCCCCCCGCGCCGTGGCCGCCCGCGACCGGCACCGCACCACCGGCATCGCGGCCACGGCGCGCCCATGCAGGGAAGGACATCGCATCCCGATGCGCACGATTGACGACCTCGACGTCGAGGGCCGCCGCGTCCTCGTCCGGGCCGACCTGAACGTCCCGCTCGACGGCGGCGCGATCACCGACGACGGGCGGATCCGGGCGAGCCTGCCGACGATCGAGGCGCTGCGGACGAGGGGCGCCAAGGTCATCGTCTGCGCCCACCTCGGCCGTCCGAAGGGCGAGGTCAAGCCCGAGTTCTCGCTGGCCCCGGTCGCGGCCCGGCTCGGCGAGCTGCTCGGCACCGGCGTCGCGTTCGCGTCCGACGTCGTCGGCGACTCCGCCCGCGCCACCGCCGAGGGCCTCCCCAACGGCGGTGTGGCGCTGCTGGAGAACCTGCGCTTCGAGCCGGGCGAGACCAGCAAGGACGACGCCGAGCGCGGCGCGTTCGCCGACCGGCTCTCCGCCCTCGCCGAGATCTACGTCGGCGACGGGTTCGGCGCCGTGCACCGCAGGCACGCGTCCGTCTACGACGTGCCGAAGCGGCTCCCGCACGCCGCCGGCGGGCTGATCGTCGCCGAGGTCACGGTGCTGCGCAGGCTCACCGACGACGTCGAACGCCCCTACGCGGTGGCGCTCGGCGGCTCGAAGGTGTCCGACAAGCTCGGCGTGATCGACAACCTGCTCGGCAAGGCCGACCGCATCCTGATCGGCGGCGGCATGGTGTTCACCTTCCTCAAGGCCCAGGGCCACGAGGTCGGCAGGAGCCTGCTCGAAGAAGGCCAGCTCGACACCGTCCGCGAATACCTGCGGCGGGCGGAGGCGGCCGGTGTGGAGTTCGTGCTCCCGGTCGACATCGTCGCCGCCACCGCGTTCTCCGCCGACGCCGAGCACGCCGTGGTCGCCGCGGACGCGATCCCGTCCGACCGCGTCGGCCTGGACATCGGCCCCGAGTCCGGCAAGCTGTTCGCCGCGCGCCTGGCCGGCGCCCGCACGATCTTCTGGAACGGCCCCATGGGCGTGTTCGAGATGGAGCCCTACGCCGGCGGCACCCGCGCCGTCGCGCAGGGCCTCATCGACTCCGGCGCGTTCACCGTGGTCGGCGGCGGCGACTCCGCCGCGGCCGTCCGGCGGCTCGGCTTCGACGAGGCCGCCTTCTCCCACATCTCGACCGGCGGCGGCGCCAGCCTCGAATACCTCGAGGGCAAGGCGCTGCCCGGCCTGCAGGCCCTGGAGGACTGAACATGGCCCCAGCGACACCCGCCCGCAAGCCGCTGATGGCGGGCAACTGGAAGATGAACAACAACCACCTTGAGGCGATCGCGCTCGTCCAGAAGATGGCGTTCGCGCTCAAGGACGCCGACTACGACGCCGTCGACGTCGCGGTGATCCCGCCGTTCACCGCGATCCGCTCGGTGCAGACCCTGGTCGACGCCGACAAGTACCCGATCCAGTACGGCGCCCAGGACGTCTCACAGCACGCCTCAGGCGCCTACACCGGCGACATCTCCGCGTCGATGCTCGTCAAGCTGCGCTGCACGTACGCGCTCGTCGGGCACTCCGAGCGGCGGCAGTACCACGCCGAGGACGACGCGCTCGTCAACGCCAAGGCCAGGGCCGCGCTGGGCGCCGACCTCACGCCGATCCTGTGCGTCGGGGAGGGCCTGGACGTCCGCAAGTCCGGCGGCCACGTCGGGCATGTCATCGAGCAGCTCGACGGCGGCCTGGAGAAGATCACCGCCGACCAGGTCCGCCGCACGGTGATCGCCTACGAGCCCGTGTGGGCGATCGGCACCGGCGAGGTCGCCACCCCGGCGGACGCGCAGGAGGTCTGCGCCGCCGTCAGGACGCGGCTCGCCGAGCTCTACGACGGCGGAACGGCCGACGAGGTGCGTATCCTGTACGGCGGTTCGGTGAAGGGCGGCAACATCGCCAAGCTCATGGCGCAGGCCGACGTGGACGGCGCCCTGGTCGGTGGTGCCAGCCTGGACCCGGGAGAGTTCGTCAAAATCTGCCGGTACCGGGATCTCCCCGTCTGATCAAAGTGATCAATTCCGTGTGAACTGGGGGTTCTTGCCGAACCAGCGGGTTGTTCGTCGTACCCTTCGTAGCTGACGGGTAAACCGCCCGGCACGACCCACCGTCTGAACTACAGACCGTCCTGACTACAGACAAGGCGTGAAGAATCGTGATCATCGCATCTTCCATCGTGCTCATCGTCACGAGCCTGCTGATGGTCGTCCTCGTCCTCATGCACAAGGGCAAGGGCGGCGGGCTGTCAGACATGTTCGGCGGCGGCATCTCGACGTCCCTGGGCGGGTCGTCGGTGGTCGAGCGCAACCTCGACCGGCTGACGATCGCCGTCGGCGTCCTGTGGTTCGCCTCGATCGTGGCCCTCGGCCTGCTGTTCAAGGGCGACGCCTGAGCAACCCGTTTCGACCAATGCGAACGCCGCGCCGTCCCAGGAGGTCACGGGCGGCGGCGGAAGACCAAGCGAGGAGTACTCCGTGGGTAGTGGCAACGCGATTCGGGGCAGCCGTGTCGGGGCCGGTCCGATGGGAGAGGCGGAACGTGGCGACGCCGCCCCCCGCGTGTGGGTGACCTTCTACTGCGCGAACCGGCACGAGACCCGCCCGAGCTTCGCGACGGACGTCGCGGTTCCCGAGACCTGGGACTGCCCGCGCTGCGGGTTCCCCGCCGGGCAGGACTCGGAGAACCCGCCGGCCCCGCCGAAGACCGAGCCGTACAAGACGCACCTGGCGTACGTGAAGGAGCGCCGCAGTGACGAGGACGGCGAGGCCATCCTCGAAGAGGCGCTGGCCAAGCTCCGCCAGAAGCGCGCCGCAGTCAAGAAGGCGCTGGAGTCGGCGAGCCGCTGATCGAGCGCGCCACCCGTACCGCCACCGCATGGCCCGGCCCCGCGAGGGGTGCGGGCCATGCTCCGTTCCCGGGGTCGAACATCCTTCGGAGAGCCGGGCTCATGGGCGCGTTTCACGCGCGGGAGTTCGGCGGTGGAGCAGTCCGAACTTCCGGCGACGGAACGGCGCGAGAACCGAACGTCCTACACCTCGGTATGATGGCGCGCACGCGACTGGCGCAGTCAAGGTGGAGATGACCACCGGGGAGCGAAAGTAGTCCGCACACCGCGCGCCTGGGTGTACGGGTCCCCATCCGCCGGGGTGCCCGAAACCCCGGCGCGGAGAGCGCGGAGGCGTCCCATGCACGAACCGTCCGTTCCCCACCTGCACGCCGAGGACCCCGAGATCGCCGGGCTGGTCGAGGACGAGGCCCGCCGCCAGTACGAGAAGCTGCGGCTGATCGCCTCGGAGAACTACGTGTCGCCCGCCGTCCTGGAGGCCGCCGGGACCGTCCTGACCAACAAGTACTCCGAGGGCTACGCGGGCAGGCGGTACTACGAGGGCCAGCAGTACGTCGACCCGATCGAGAACCTGGCCGCCGAACGGGCGCGGGAGCTGTTCGGTGTGGAGCACGCCAACGTCCAGCCGTACTCGGGGTCGCCCGCGAACCTCGCCGTCTACATGGCGTTCCTGGAGCCGGGTGACCCGGTGATGGGCCTGTCGCTGCCGATGGGCGGGCACCTCACGCACGGCTGGTCGGTGTCGGCCACCGGGAAGTGGTTCAGGCCCGTCCGGTACGAGGTGCGCGCCGACACCGGACGCGTCGACATGGACCAGGTCCGCGACCTGGCGTTGAAGGAGCGGCCGAAGCTGATCTGGTGCGGCGGCACCGCGATCCCGCGCACGATCGACTTCCCGGCCTTCGCCGAGATCGCCCGCGAGACCGGCGCCGTGCTGGCCGCCGACATCGCGCACATCGCGGGCCTGATCGCGGGCGGCGCGCACCCGTCCCCGGTCGGCCACGCCGA
>JBOHBY010000992.1:0-4535 GCA_050698635.1 Spirillospora sp. | reverse complement strand
GTGTTGGGAGTCGTCACCTTCGTCGCGGGGCTGGTGGGCGCGGTCGTCGCGGTCCCGCTGGGGGAGCGGCTCGCCCGCGCCAACGGCGTCTACGTCTTCCCGGTGACGGCGTCCGCCGAGCTACGCGTGGAACTCGGGATCGCGGCGCTGCTCGCGACCGCCTCGATCATGGCGCTCGCCGTCGGGACCATCCTGCGGAGCAGCGCCGGAGCGGTCACGACCGTCATCGTGGCGATCGTGCTGCCCTACATCTTGAACGCCATCCCGTTCATGCCCGCGAGCGCGTCGAACTGGCTCGCGCGGGTGACGCCGGGCGCGGGCTTCGCCGTCCAGCAGACGCTCGTGGAATATCCGCAGGTGTCGAGCATCTACACGCCGTACAACGGCTACTACCCGCTGGCCCCGTGGGCGGGGTTCGCCGTCCTGGCCGCGTACGCGCTGGTGGCCCTGGCGGCAGCCGCCTTCCTCCTCAACAGGAGGGACGCGTGAGATTCGCCCTGCACGCGGAATGGACGAAGCTCCGCACCGTCACCGGCCCGCCGTGGTTAACGGCCGGAACCATCGTGGCGACGGTGGCGCTGAGCGCCGCCGCGACCTCGGTGGTGACCTGCGAGCCCGATGACTGCGGCGGCGACATGGTCAAGCTCAGCCTCATCGGCGTCGACCTCGGCCAGGCGCTGGTCGCGATCCTGGCCGTGCTGGTCATCAGCGGCGAGTTCAGCACGGGCATGATCCGCACCACCCTGACGGCGATGCCGAGGCGGCTCGTCGTCTTCGCGGCGAAGGCCCTTCTCCTCGCCGCCGTCGTGGCCGTCGCGGGGACCGTCGCCGTCCTCGGCTCCCTTCTCGCCGGACGGCTCGTCCGGCCCGGCCACGGAGACCAGACCCTGACCCTGACGGACGGGCCGACGCTGCGCGCCGTCACCGGATCAATCCTCTACCTGGTGCTGATCGCCCTCCTCAGCCTCGGAATCGCGACCGCGCTGCGGGACTCGGCCACCAGCATCGGGATCGTCCTGGGCCTGCTGTACATTCTCCCGATCCTCGCCCAGACGATCGGCGATCCGGAATGGCGGAACAGGTTCGAGAAGATTGCGCCGATGAGCGCCGGGCTGCGCGTGACCGCAGCCTGGGCCGCCGCGGCGCTGCTGATCGGCGGCCTCCTGCTGCGTAGGCGCGACGCATAGCAGGAGGCCGCTGCGGGCACCGAGATCCACGACACGCTGGAGGCGGGCAGATGGCCGGGACCATCGACTACGACGCGGAACTGCGGCGCCATGACGAGGTACTGCCGTCCAAGAACCGGTGTACTACGGCCCGGACGTGCCGACCGCTCTCGGCTGGGTCCACGGGTTCACGTCCACCAGCGAAGCCCTGAAGAAGCTGGATCCCGTAGCCGCGACCCATGCGGACGAGCGTCTGCGCCAGATGCTCGCCCGACCATCTGGTTGTCAGGCTGCCCGTGCCGCGCCGCGGTCACGTCGCGGTGCCAGCGGCGGAGCCGTTCCAGATGCAACAACCGATACCAGGCCACGAGAACCCCGCCGGACATCGACCGGACTCAGACGGGCATGTGACCTTCGCCCCTGCCCCGGGGACGGCGCGGCGTGATGCCCTGAGATCGACGAGCGTATGGAGGAACCGTGACCTCGACGACCGCGACCGGCATCCTGCCGGATGGAACCGAACTCGACCTGATCGACGCCTGCTGGCGGGCCGCGAACTACCTGTCGGCCGGGCAGATCTATCTGCTGGACAACCCGCTGCTGCGCGAGCCGCTGCGCCCGGAGCACATCAAGCCCCGGCTGCTCGGCCACTGGGGCACCTCGCCGGGACTCAACTTCTGCTACGTCCACCTGAACCGGGTGATCAGGGCCCGTGACCTGGACATGATCTACGTCTTCGGGCCGGGGCACGGCGGGCCGTCGGCGGTCGCGAACGCGTGGCTGGAGGGCACCTACAGCGAGGTCTATCCGCGCGTCTCACAGGACGCGATCGGGATGCGGCGGCTCTTCCGGCAGTTCTCCTTCCCGGGCGGGGTGCCCAGCCATGTGGCGCCGGAGACGCCGGGGTCGATCCATGAGGGCGGCGAGCTCGGCTACTCACTCGCGCACGCCTACGGTGCCGCGTTCGACAACCCGGACCTGGTGGTGGCGTGCGTCGTCGGCGACGGGGAGGCCGAGACCGGTCCGCTCGCGGCGAGCTGGCACTCGACCAAGTTCGTGGACCCGGTACACGACGGGGCGGTGCTGCCGATCCTGCACCTGAACGGCTACAAGATCGCCAACCCGGCGGTGCTGGCCCGGATCCCGGAGGACGAGCTCGTCCGGCTGCTGGAGGGGTACGGGTACGCGCCGATCGTCGTGTCCGGTGACGAGGTGTCCGGCGACGACCCGGCCGACCTGCACCGGCGAATGGCGGACGCGCTCGACCAAGCACTGGACGAGATCAACCGCATCCAGCGCGCCGCCCGCGAGGAGGGCGCGGCGGACCGGCGCCGCTGGCCGATGATCATCCTGCGGACGCCGAAGGGCTGGACGGGCCCGAAGGAGGTCGACGGGGTGCCGGTCGAGGGCACGTGGCGCGCCCACCAAGTGCCGCTGGCCGGAGTCCGCGAGAACCCCGTCCACCTGGCGGAACTGGAGGCGTGGCTGCGCTCGTACCGTCCCGGGGAGCTGTTCGACGAGGACGGTCGCCCGGTCGCGGAACTACGCGCGCTCGCGCCCGAAGCCGGACGGCGGATGAGCGCCAACCCCCACGCCAATGGCGGGCTGCTGCTGCGCCCGCTCGAACTGCCCGATCCGCGGGCGCACGCCGTCACGACGGGAGGACGCGGCGAGCCCACCGCGGAGGCGACCCGGGTCCTCGGCCACTACCTGCGCGACGTCGTCGCCGCCAACCCGCGCACGTTCCGGATCATGGGGCCGGACGAGACGGCGTCCAACCGGCTGGACGCCGTGTTCGACGTGACCGACCGCGTCTTCGCGGGCGAGACGCTCGACACCGACGAGCACCTGGCCCGCGCCGGACGGGTGATGGAGGTGCTGAGCGAGCACCTCTGCCAGGGCTGGCTGGAGGGCTACCTGCTGACCGGACGCCACGGCCTGTTCAACAGCTACGAGGCGTTCATCCACATCGTGGACGCGATGTTCAACCAGCACGCCAAATGGCTGAAGGTCACCCGGGGCCTGCCGTGGCGGCGGTCGATCGCGTCGCTGAACTATCTGCTGTCGTCGCATGTGTGGCGCCAGGACCACAACGGGTTCACCCACCAGGATCCGGGGTTCCTGGACGTCGTGATGAACAAGAAGGCCGAGATCGTCCGCGTGTACCTGCCGCCGGACGCGAACACGCTCCTGTCGGTCGGCGACCATTGCCTGCGGTCCCGCGACTACGTCAACGTGATCGTCGCCGGGAAGCAGCCCGCCCCGGTCTGGCTGTCGATGGACGAGGCCGTCGCGCACTGCACCCGCGGCATCGGCATCTGGGAGTGGGCGTCCACCGAGGGCGGGGCCGACCCGGACGTCGTGCTGGCCTGTGCGGGGGACGTCCCGACACTGGAGACCCTCGCCGCCGCCGACATCCTCCGCCGGTTCTTCCCCGACCTGCGGGTGCGGGTGGTGAACGTCGTCGACCTCATGCGGCTCCAGCCCGTCGGGGAGCACCCGCACGGGCTGTCCGACACCGAGTTCGACGCCCTGTTCACCACCGACAAGCCGATCATCTTCGCCTTCCACGGCTACCCGTACCTGATCCACCGGCTCACCTACCGCCGCGGAGGACACGGCAACCTGCACGTCCGCGGCTACAAGGAGGAAGGCACGACCACGACGCCGTTCGACATGGTCATGCTGAACGACCTGGACCGCTTCCACCTGGTCATGGACGTCATCGACCGGGTGCCGAGCCTCGGCGGACGGGTCGGGCACGTCCGGCAGCGGATGGTGGACGAGCGCCTGCGGCTGCGCGCCTACACGCGCGAGCACGGCGAGGACGCCCCCGAAGTCCGCGACTGGTCCTGGTCGCACTGAGCGGGTTGGGTCTGGTCCCACTGAGCGGGTAAGGAGATCCGATGCGGGTTCTCACCGTCAACCCCGGGTCCAGCAGCGTCAAGCTGAGCCTGCTGGAGGCCGATGACACCGTCCGTTCGCGGGTCGAGCTGGCGACCGGCGGGGCCGACCGGGAGGCCGAGCGCGTGCTCGCGTCCGTGGCGCGGCTGCCGCGCCCGGACGCGGTCGGCATCCGCTTCGTCCACGGCGGACGTGACTACACCCACCCCGTGCTGATCGACGACGACGTCACGCGGCGGTTGCGCGCGCTGGCCGATCTGGCGCCGCTGCACCAGCCGCTGTCGCTGTACGCGCTGGGGGAGATCGGCCGGGCTCTTCCGGACGTCCCGGCCGTGGCGTGTTTCGACACCGCGTTCCACGCCACCCTCCCCGACGCCGCCGCGACCTACGCGATCCCGGCCGGATGGCGTGAACGCTACGGGCTGCGCCGCTACGGCTTCCACGGCCTGTCCCACGCCTACGCGG